>NZ_AEXS01000018.1:0-76917 GCF_000204455.1 Paenibacillus sp. HGF5
AAGCCAATACGGGTAAAGCCCGTATTGGCTACTTCAAACTATTCTTTTATTTCGTATAATCAAGAAGCTCGATAATCAGCGTCACGGCTTCTGCCCGAGTCGCGACTTGCTGTGGAGCGAAACGGTTATTGCCCACACCGCCCACAAGTCCTGCATCGACTGCCGCCGCTATATATGGGAGTGCCCAAGCCGGGATATCCTTCGTATCCGTAAAGTTCAGCTTCGCTGCAGAATCGGTGCTGATTCCGCTGGCGCGAACAATCATAGCAACGAGCTCTGCCCGGGATAACGGTTTATGCGGACCGAAGGATCCATCCTTGTAGCCGCTAATAATGCCGGTCAGGGCCGCCTGTGCTGCAGCATCCTTAGCCCAGGAAGGGATCTTCATCGCATCTGTGAATGTAAGCTCAGCACCGCTCGCGTTCAGTCCTAATGCACGGCCCAACATGGTGATGAATTCTGCACGCGTCACATGTTGATTCGGCCGGAAGGTTCCATCGCCATAGCCGTTCACGAAGCCCGCTGCAACAGCTTTGTCGATCGCTGATTTGGCCCAGTGCCCTGCAATATCTTTCAACGCTGGCGGATTCCCGTTACCTGAACCGTTACCTGAACCGTTGCCTGGGTTGCCGCCAGGCTGTGAGCCTGTGCCCGATCCGCTTCCCGGATCGGTTTCATTCTCGGAACCGGATCCGCTTCCCGTCCCTGAACCGGAACCTGGATTGATGCCTGAACCGGGGCTGCTCCCCGATCCCGGGTTGGATGTCCCAGGACCCGGATCCGGCGCCCCTGTACCCGGTCCTGGAGTTCCCGGATCAGGATTCGGCGTTTGCGCATCCTTCTTCACGATCCCGAATTGATCAATAATAAATGGCCGCGCTCCATTCAGGTTTTGATCGATTTCATACGTAACAGCTGTCAGCTTGCCGCCATCTATCGTAATGCCGACGAAATTTTGCACCTGGCTGCGTTTCGGACGCCGGCTATCGCTCGGATCCGGGCCGTATTTGGCCGCATGATTTTCTTCTGCAAGTTCGAACAGATTGTAGTAAGCTTCTCCGAGACTTGGGCTAGGGTTCTTATAATAAACCTTCGGACCTGCGGTTGCCGGAATCAAATAGATCGTACCGTCCGGATTTACGGAGTATTCCAGCTTCTGGCCGTTTAACATCTCCGTAATTTTCGCGGGCTCCGACGCGCTGCCATCCGACTTGATCGGTTTGGTACGGGCATAGATGTGATCATGACCCTGCAATACAAAATCAATGCCGAGCTCCGCCATTAACGGAGCAATTTTGGTACGGACGCCGTTAGCTCCCATAATATCGAAGTCCGTTGCATGGTTCGAAGTGGTGTAAGGACCTTTATGAATGTTGACGATCACCCACTCCGCCCCGGCTTTTTTCGCCTTCTGAACGTCCTTTTTAAGCCACTCTACTTGCTCGGGCGAGAAATTATCAAACTCAGCCGAATCCTCATTGGAATTCAGGACAACAAAATGCGCGTTGCTGTAATCGTAAGAATAATAAGCTCCGGTCTCGGTTGCTGAATGCTCCGGCTGCTGTACGTTGAAATGCTCTATGAAAGCATAGTTCTCGTCCTCATGATTTCCCGCGGAAGGCGCCAGCGTCGTATGGAGCAAGCTTTCCTGCGAGTGTCCTAACAGCCAATCCCATTGCTCTTCCTTGACGCCCTTGTCCACGAGATCTCCATTGTGGACGACAAATTGCGCTTCCGGAACGGTAGCGAGCGCCTTGGCAAGCGTTTCGGAGGAAAGCACGGCCTCATCCTCTTCCTTCGCCTGCGTATCGGCTAGATCAATAAACGTGAACGCTCCGCTCTCAGGCGCCGTCTGGAACGATCCGATGTCGCTCCATACGTTAAGAGACGCATCCCCTACCCGGAAATAGTAGGACGTATTGGACTTCAGCTTTGTCGCTTCTGCTTTATGCACAAGCTCCGCCGCCGAATTGGTAGAAGGAGCCGAACGCCCTTGGAACGATAACCCATTCGTAAAGTCAGGCGCGTCCGCAGACTTCTCCACCACCTGTAGGTCGCTGCCTGTCACCTGCTGGGACGTATACCAGGTAAAACCCTTGGAAGATGTAGCATCGCCGTGGAACGTAACCGTCACTTTGCTCACTTTTTCCTGAACTGGATCCGGTTTCGTCTCCTTCATAATTCCGAATTGATCCACAATGAACGGCTGCGCGTTGTATTGATTTTGGTCGATCTCGTACGTGACAGCCGTCAGCTTGCCGCCGTCGATTGTAATGCCCACAAAATTTTGTACATGTCCTCTGGCTAAACTGGTTGTGTCCCCATACTTACGGGCGTGGTTCTCTTCCGCAAGCTCGAACAAATTGAAATACGCGTCACCCAGCTCCGGCTTCTGGTTCTTGAAATAAACCTTGGCGCCTGCGGTGGCAGGAATCATGTAGATCGTTCCATCCGGCTTGACCGCATATTCGATGCTCTGACCATTCAGCGTCTCGGTGATTTTGGCGACATCTTCCGCGGTTCCGTCACGCTTGATCGGCTTTGTGCGCGCATAGATGTGGTCATGTCCCTGAAGCACCATATCGATTCCAAGCTCATTCATCAGGGGCGCGATTTGTTTACGCACGCCATTGGCGCCAATGATATCGCTGTCGGTAGCATGATTCGAAGTGGTGTAAGGGCCTTTGTGGATATTAACGATAATCCATTCTGCCCCTGCAGCTTTCGCTTGCTCCACATCCTGCTTCATCCAAGCTACCTGCTCCGTGGAGAAGTTCGCATATTCGGTCGAATTCTCGTTGGAGTTGAGCACGATGAAGTGAGCATTGCTATAGTCGTAAGAGTAATATGCGCCTGTCACCGTTGCAGCGTTATCCGGCTGCTTCACATTAAAGTGCTCATAAAAAGCATTATTCTTATTCTCGTGATTGCCCGCGGAAGGAGCGATCGTGGTATGTAAAAGACTGGACTGTGAATGGCCCAGCAGCCAGTTCCATTCCTGCTCCGATGTACCGTTCTCCACGACATCTCCGTTATGGACAACGAATTTGGCATCGGGGATGGTGGCCAGCGCCTTCGACAAGGTGGCCGCGGACAGTATCGCCTCGTCTTCTTCCTTTGCTTGCGTATCCGTCAGGTCGATGAATGAGAAGGCGCCACTGACAGGTGCCGTTTCGAAGGTGCCTATCTCGCTCCACAGATTCAGACTCTCGTCCCCAACTCTGAAATAGTAGGAGGTATCTGCTGCCAAGCCTGTCGCTTCCGCTTTATGAACATGTTCACCTGGAGAGTTCGAAGAGACGGAAGTCCGTCCGCTATACACCTGCGCTTGACTGAAATCAGGCGCACTGCCGCGATTCTCTACTACTTGTACATCGCTGCGGGAGGAACCCAGCGGCGTATACCATGTAAAGCCCTTCGCGCTTGTTGCATCTCCATGGAAGGTTACCGTAATTTTAGAGATGTCCAGCACCGGAGCCTGTGCTAACGCGGTAAGCTCCATATCAAAGTACAGATCCGAACTGCTGTCGCTCTGCTGGTGAACCTCGACCGCAATTTCGTTGTTGCCGTCCTGCAAGTACGTTTTGAGCGGCGCCGTCAGATCCATATCCCCATACACAACCGGAAGGTCCTTGCTGGAAGTGGCTTTCGCGGGGTACGTGATCTCCCCCTCAGGCATGCCCATACGTCTGATTTCATGACCATTGACGTAGAGCACGGCACCGTCATCAATGCCAAACGTTCCGAGAATCTGTCCATAAGCGTCGATTTGATCCTTGTTGACCTGAAGATTCGTGCGGAAGTAAGTCGTGCGGTGTTTGAGCTTTTTATCCGCACCGTAATCGACTACTGTGTTGAGCGGACCAAACTCCGCGGTTGCAATGCCGCTTCCGTTATCTTTATATCCGAATGGAGCTAATCCCGAAGCCCATGATGAATCATCGTAGGTGGCACGCCAAACGGTTGTTAAATCTTGTCCCTGATCAAAATACTTCCACTCGGCGTTACGCTGCAGAAGGATATCGGGTTGATCCTGCGCTGCGGCATCCGCCGTCGTCTGGAAACCGGTGCCTGCAAAGAATCCAAACACCAGTGCCGTCGATAACAGAATGGATAATAGCTTTTTGTACATGTGATTAATCATTTACTCTCTCCTTTTGTTATGTAAAAATGGGTCTGTGTCACCGCTACAAACAGCTCCAGCATAACAAAGGGGGATTAATGGCTTGTCATCTCTGCGTAAAACTTATGTAAATATTGACACTTACTCTTATTGCGCTGCCTGAATAACAAAAAAAAGCAGCGCGAGAAGTTCCTCTCACACTGCTTCATTGAACACGAAATCACTTAACCTTCCGATGGATACCTCAATCCCCACTGTGCCCGGATCTGATCCAGCAGCCTCATAATCGCAAGCGACTCGTCCAGCGGCATCACATCGCTCTCCAGCCGCCCTTCCAGCAGGCATCGTCCCACTTCGTAAGCCTCAAAGCTATAGCCCTTCTCTTGACGCTCATCCGTCACAACCACCGGCTCCTCGCCGTCAACATGCAGCGAAGCGGTTGTTGCATTTAAAAAGGATGGAATGTGAATATGCCCGTCGGTGCCATAAATATAAGCTTCATTCGTCAATCCCAGCCGGATCGCCCCGTTTAACGATGCCGTCTTGCCTGATTCATAGGATAGAATAACGGAGAACTGCTCATCTACGCCCGTCTCGCCGATATGCGCCGTACTCCAAATCTTCTCGGGCTCGGCTCCAAAGATCATGGCCGCAAACGACACCGGATAAATGCCCGCATCCAGCAGCGCGCCCCCGCCGAGCTCCAAATTCAGCAAACGGCCCTGCGGATTCCAGCCGCTCCGGAAACCGAAATCGGCCTTCACCAGCCGGACGTCGCCGATAAGACCGTCCTTCAGCCATTCGCGCACCTGCCGGATCGGCGGAAGGAAACGCGTCCACATGGCCTCCATCAGGAACAGCTTATGCTCGCGTGCTGCTGCGACTAACTCCTCCAGCTCATCCCCGTTGATCGTAAAGGGCTTTTCGCACAGAACGGATTTGCCTGCTTGGAGACACATCAGCGCATGGTCCCTGTGCATCGGATGCGGAGTCGCTATGTACACAACGTCGACATCAGGATCCGATACGAGCTCCTCGTAACTGCCATACGCCCGCGGTATATCGTATTTCGACGCAAACTCGCCTGCACTGCTGGCCGTACGGGAACCGACCGCCAGAAACTGAGCGTTGTCCACATATGCCAAATCGGCTGCAAACTGCTCCGCAATCCATCCCGTCCCCATAATTCCCCATTTGACCTTGCCCGGATTCTGCACCATAAAACTCCTCCTCTTCCTCTCCATGATCTGGCCTTGCCTAAAGCTTATAGAAGCTGTCCCGCTCCACCTTGCAAATTCGCAAGCCAAAGCTTTCATACCACTCGTTCTTGCCCCGTTCCTGGGCTACCTGATGAGCCGCGTTCTCCTTCCATAAACGTATGGACTCCAGGGAGTCCCAATACGAAACCGTGATCCCGAGACCCTCGTCCCGAGCGGATTCCACCCCCAGATAGCCGGGCTGCTGCGCAGCGAGCTCCGCCATTTTAGCGGACATCGCTCCGTAACCCCGGTCGCCCTCCGTTCGTTTGGACACAAAAATGCAGGCATAATAAGGCGGCTTCGGCGTATTCGCGTATTCCGTCATCCCCTTCCCCCTTTCCGGTTACTCAATAGGTGTAACTTCGGCTTACGTTCGTTCATTGATCCTGTATATCATTATATCGGAACTTCCGCCATACTTTAAACCTAAAAAAAAAGCCTCTCTCCTCTGCGAAGTTCTACAGTGGAGAGAGGCGGTATTCGCCTAAGCTTTACTTCAGCTTATTCAACAGATTATGGATGACCTGCGCGCTTTCCGCACGCGTGGTCAAACCTTCCGGTGCAAAACGGCTAGGCGTATGGCCCTGAACAAATCCGAGGGCATGCGCGGTTTCTACCGCTTCCCGAACCCAGTCCGGGGACTCGGCGAGATCGGCAAAACCGCTTCCCGCGCTGATGTTCTCCTGCTGCTGTTTCATCGCGTGGGCATAAGCGCGCACCAGCATCGCCGCCATTTCCTGGCGTTTGATCGGGGCGTCCGGTGCAAAACGGTCTTTGGCAGTTCCGTTCACGATGCCGAACTGGGCGGCTGCCGACACGGAATCGGCGTACCATTTGCCTGAAGCTACATCGGCGAACGGCGCAGGTTCTTCTGCCTTAAGATCCAGCAGACGAACCAGCATCGCGGCAAACTCTGCCCGGGTCACTTGCTGCGCCGGTGCGAAGCGGTCCGCGCTGACGCCTTCGATGAGCTGCTTCGCGGCCAAATCGCCGATGACCTCCGCAGCCCAGAACGAGGATTGAACATCTGCAAAGGTTTTCTCGTAATCCAGCAAACCGTAAGCACTGAAATGGCGGATTCCTGCGGCCATGCGGCCGTCTTTGTTTACACCGCCGATATACTCCAGCTCTCCGCTGTCGGATACATAGTACATGGAAATTCTTTTGCCATTAGCATCTGAAGATAACGGCAGTTCTAGCATGATCGGATGATCGAATTCGGTTAAGCGGTGGACTTTGCCATCCGCAGTCGTCAGTTTAAGCTCGAACTCCAGCATGGCTCCGGCTGCTGTCAGCTTAGCGCCGGAGACGCGGGAAGCTTGCGCGATCCGCTGCGTCATCTCGGCCTCCGTTAATGTGGCGGCACTCAGTTTTATCGTGCCCTTCTCAAGCTGGCCGGCATCTGCAAGGCCGCCCAGCTGGCGAAGCACTTCGGCCGGGATCGTTAGGGACAAATTCTTCGCTTCAAGATGGATTGAACCATCCATGAGTATGTCTGCTGCATTCCCTGGCAGCGTGATATCCGTAAAGTTTCCGTCCACCGACAAGCTCACTTGCCCGTTCGACAGTTTAGCTGCAAGCTCGTTGGCGGATAAGGTGATGCTGCCTGATGACGGCGGTGTCACGGGCGGCGTTACCGGAGGCGTTACCGGTGGTGTTACCGGCGACTCCGGTCCCGGATCGGGATTACCCCCACCCCGGGTAATTACCTTCAAATCATATTCCGACTTGAACCCTTCGTAGGTTGCCGAAATGACGGTCGCCCCTTCTACCAAAGCCCGTACCGAGCCCCGTTCATCAATGGAAGCTACGTCCGGCTTACTGCTCGCATAGGTGATGCCTTCGATTATACGCATACGGCTGCCGTCGGTATATACCGCCTCCGTTACCGTCTGGTCGGCGTCCCCGACCTTCAGCTCGGATTTGCCGCTTAGGCGTATCGATTCGATGCTGCCGTTTGGAATTCGGTCTACCGTAATACTCACATCTGTATAGACATCCGGTGCCGCCGTGCTGGTCGCTCTTACCACCGCGCTCCCCAGACCTTGAGCCGTCACGATGCCGTCTGCGGATACGCTGACGACGTCATTCGACGGTTCGGAATGGTAGACGGACCACACAACGGTTCGTTCCGCACCGCTCGGCTTCACATCAGCCAGTAACTTTTGGCTCTCGCCTACAGCTAGCGTCAGCTGGTTTGGAGTTACTTCAATCCGCTGCGGCTCCGGCTTCGTATCCGATTTCGTCAGTGTAAACTCGTCCACGACGCGTCCGCCAACCGTTTGGGTTACAAAATGAAGCTCGTCTCCCTTCACTTCCACGGAGGCATACATTTGAGTCTTCTCTTCGTCGACCACCTCATGCCAGCCCCGCTCCGTGTGGGAGTAGAATTTAGGACCTGACGATCCCGCCACGACGTAGGTCGTGCCCTTCCCGTCCGCGGCAATCTGGTTGTTCATCATCGGGTAGGAACGAATATAAATATGATCATGTCCGTTTAACACGAGATCAACGCCGGATTCCTCCAGCACCGGCGCCCATAGGCTCCGTACCTCGGCGGAATCGTAGATGCTGCCGTATGGACCGCGATGGAACATCGCGACGGTCCATTTCTTATCATTATTAGCCAGATCCTGCTGAAGCCACTTCTTCTGATCCTCCAGCTGATACTCGCTGTTCAGCATAATGAAATGAACGTCCTTGTAATCAAAAGAGAAGTTGGTTCCTTTCAGGCTGTCCAAGCCATTGCCCGGCTGGTTAAAGTGAGCCAGGAAGTCTCCGTTTTCCTTGGTCCCCATCACTTCATGGTTGCCGATGGCCGACACTAACGTCGTATTCAGGAAATGCTTCTGGGCTTCATCGAACCAATAGTTCCACTGCTCCTCCAGGAAGCCCTTGTCCACCATATCCCCGGCATGGACCATGAATTCGGCGTCCGGATGCTCGGCTGCCGCCTTGTCGATCGTATTCCCCCACAGCTCGAACTCCTTCGCAGTGGAGGCCTGGGAATCCGCAAAGTACAAGAATTTCGTTGTATCTCCCGCGAGCTCCGTAGTTTTAAACGAGCCCTCGGCACTATACTGGCCTTGTCCGTCACCCACACGGTACACATATTCTGTACCCGGCTCAAGTCCGGACGCCGTCGCTTTATGGACGCGGACCGTGCCGAGGTCCAAGGTATGGTACAGCTCGCTGTCACCATTGAACTTCTGGACGTTCGGCGCATCGAAATCCGTAAATTCGGACCGCTTGGCCAATTCCACGACAGTCCCTTCCGTCGCCGGGTCCGTGTGCCAGTTCAGCATCCGCGACGTGGTTGGATCTTCGCCCATGCCCACGCTGATGTTGAACGGAGTAGGACTTCCAGCCAGCGGCGATACCTTAAACTCCAAGGCCGGACTGTATTGATTTCCTTTCACTGCCTGCACGGTATACGTCTTGACCTGGGACGTCAGCGCCCCGGTCTTCAGGATTCCCGCCGCATCCGTTATTCCCACCGCTGCCGAGTCTGCCAAGATCTGTACGCCTTCAACAGGCTGCCCTTGGGCATCGGCAACTTCGAACACCGTTTCGTATCCCTCTACAATTCCTTCCTCATTCCAGCTCAGCGCATAATGCGTTGCGATCTGCGATTCGATCGGAAGACCGTAGAACGAGAATTCGGTATTGCCCGTATCGGTGAAGGATACCGCCCCGGACGTGAGCGCTATGATGCTGCTGCCGGCTGCGTTCTTTTTCACGTCGTACCGGATTTGGCCGATCCAATCCGTATCCTGCAGGGATGCGGTATGGATGTCCTTCCAGGTGACCCTCACCTTTCCTGTCGTAGCGTCAATGCTCGCGCTAACCTGGGATAGGCTCAGCTTGCCCCCCGGTATGAGCTCCAGATTCTCCACTTTGGTGGGATCGAATTGGAAATCGACATGACCGCTGCGAATTTGGGATGTCTTCACACCGCCGATATCCAGCGTGTAACTGCCGCCAACATAGATCGTTCCCGGCGTATCGTACACCACCTTGGCTGAGCCGGTATTTACGGTGAAGTTCCATTCCTTGGTCGTTTGGTTGCCCGACAGATCACGGACGGTGACTTTTGCTTGATGAACGCCATCGGCGAGCGGAACGCTCGGCGTGTAATGGATTCTTCCTTCCGGCGGATACAGGGTATGCTGCACCGGACTTCCATCCAGATAGAATCGGATTTTGTCCGGATCGATCATCGTCGTTCCCGGGTGTGCGACAGGATCATAGCCTGCATCCTCGGCATACACGGTAATGGTCGGCGTGTTCTCTGTAATCTCCGCACCGTCGGCCGGCGAGAATTTCTTCAGTACCGGCGGATCGATATCGTCGTTGGCCGGACCGTACAATGCGCGAATTTCGTCCACGTAGATGGCTCCGGCGTCTTTTTTCTCGTTATTTGTTTCCATATATCGTACAGGTGCGTCCATCACCAGCGGTAGGGTTCTTCCTTTGGGCACGGTCGCTTCGAGATACTTCCATCCCTTGAAATCGACGCCGACCGTCTGATCGGTAAAATCGAGCCCGATTGCACCTTTACTGTCACGAATTTGGGCACGAAGCCAGTGCGTGTTGCCATCCCCGTACACCCACATGCTGATCTTCTCGGGATAGCCAGGGATTTCGATATAGTCCGCGGTGCCTGTCGTCTCCAGATAAGCGCCGGAGGTGCCTGTCGTTCCGGTAAAATCATACTCCAGTTTCAAGGCACCATTCCCGGAACGAATATAGGTCTCATCGGTTTCAATGGATACCTTGGTCGACTTGAACCGCGCACCTGCGCTTGGTTTATAGCGGCTGAGGCCATTCTCGAAATCCTCGAGCATCACCGGTGGAAGCCCGACGTTCACTTCGATTGAGGTCTCGATTTGACCGTACTTCACGAAGATTTTGCCGCTGACGTCCTGCTTATCCGTAGCGGCAAACGTTCCATTGCCGTCAATCGTCCCGATATCGCCTTCGGTACGCCACTCCAAACGGCTATTGTCGGCCTGTACCACTTGACCATTGCGAAGCGCCGTGACCTTGAGCATCTCGGTCGAGCCGGAGGAGAAGGTCTTCACGGCGTCGGAGAACTTGAGCTCAGTCAGCTCATCAACGACTTCCAATGCGGCTTTACCCGTCAGATTACCGGATTGTACGGATACCTCGGTCAATCCAGGTTGGTTGCCTGCCGTAAACGTACCGCTGGCGTCGATCGTCCCATAGGCTGGGTCAACGCCCCAAACCGCGGCCTCCGTCATTTTCGCCGGATGCAGATTCTGATCCACGGCCGCCGTTTTGAAGGTAGCGGATGAACCGGTCAGCACTCTTTCCAGCGTGGGCGCCACAACAAGTTTATTCGCTGCTCCTTCAGGCGCCTTGTTCACCAGCAAAATGCCGTTGGCCGTTTTGCGTTCCCCGCCGTCCGACGGCGAGTTGAGCACCTTGCGCTCCGTTTCTCCCGACAGGCGGGCAACGAAGGTGGCCGAACCGCCTCCGTCCAGATTTAGTGCGTTCACTACACCAAGCTCCTGCAGCATTTCGCCAAGCTCGATGTAGTTAAGCCCTTCACTGAACCCCGGCTGGCGGCCATCAACCTCGAACAGCACAACGGAGCCGTCCGCTTTGGTGCCCACCACCGTTCTCGGGTGTACAGCCGGATCGGTATGCTGCTGTACGACGCCATCCTTGACCAGCATTACGGTACCGCCAATAGCCATCTTGACGTCCTGCCACTCGTTATCCAGCTGAAAACCCGCCGTCACTTCATCCCCTGCCTTCAGCCCGGCAAGCTTGCTCCGCTGCGAGCCCGAAGCGGACAATACCACTTGACCTTGGGCGATCGGCGAATTCCCCTGATCCTTAACAACAGAGACCACCTTCATCGTCAAGGTCTCCCCGCTGGCGACCCTGCCGCTCACGATATCCAGAATCACTTCGTCTCCCAGATTATTGGTCATCGTGGTGGCATTGAATTTTTCGGTATAAAGAACAAGTGCGTCCGTCCCTCTTAGACGGTTGATGGAGGACAGGCTGCTGGTGTTTCCGCCTATCGTCACGTTTTTCGTTAATTTCGGACTGCCGTACAGGCTCGTTCCGTCCTGTTTAATGCCAAAGGCGTTCCTGCCGCTGGGCGGATCCGTCAACAGCTCTCCGTCCCCCATGAACAATCCGAGCGGAATGCCGGTGGACATATCGTAGAAATCTCCGTTCACCGCCGCGATGACGCGATTGCCTGTCTTGTCGGCATCCGACGCCATTTTGCTGACTCCCTGCATGCCGTATACCTTGCCATCGGTGAGACCCGGCTGAAGCTCCAGATTTCCTTGCGATGGATCAAATTCCACCATATGGACCTTCTGCTCGCCGCTGCCTTTTTGCATATTCGCCCACGTGTATGTAGCCCCCGGCCCGATCTCCATCTGCCGCATATCAATGACCGATGCAGCGGCAGCCGCTGGGTCGGCAGCAGCAGCTTGTCCTGCGGGAAACAGCAGCGATAGAAACATCACACCGCTGAGCAGCGATGATATTCTCTTTTTGCTCCTTAACATGTACATGAATTCCTCCTTCTCTATGCTTGGACTCTGGTTCCTCTCGGTTGTAAGTCCGCTCATGAACGTAAGACCTACTCGGGAGTATAGCGCTCGCTTGTTAACTCCACCTCCAATCTGTGTTAAGACCGAGTTAACTCTGCCGGTATCGGCTTTACATTCAGTCATTAGCTGGAAGGGCTGCAAAAAAGTATGCTGCCAATTCGTATTTACCGCTTCCGACGAACGAAATTAACCCGTCTTCTTCCCTTCATCATATTGAAATTTTATTTTAAATTACAATACATTTTGTAAAATTTTATTTTATTTTTTCGGCAGGAATTTCCGGATGGGCGGCGTAAGCGCAGCTTTTGTCGAATGCGGGGAATGAAAACAAACGCCTCGCCGCCAGTTTCCGACTTATTTTTACGGCGAGCTTCCAAAAAGCGCAAAAAAAACAACCGCAGCTTATAGCCGCAGTTGTTTTCAAGATTCCCTATTATTTTTTGCTGACGTTGCCGTTGGCATCAATTTTTGCATTGAAGGAGAGTTTGTTCAGTTTCGCGATGATCTCTTTATTATACTTCTTGTCCATCAGATTCGGCTGACCTTGAAGAATCTTCACAGGCGTAATTCGGCTCGTGATCTTGGAGCCCTGAATCTCGACATGCACCATCATCGACAGCAAGGTTTTGTCTCCGCCCCGGGTGGAGCGGTTGAACACAAAGTTGCCAAGCGAATAATAAATCGGCTTGTTCTTGTAATATTCGATGCCCATCAACGTATGGCTGTGCGATCCGATAATGATGTCGGCCCCGGCGTCAATCATCTTCTTGGCCATCGTGCGCGCATATTCTTCCGGATAGTCGGCGAATTCCTGGTTCCAATGGATGTATACGATCGTATAATCGTTGGTTTTGGCCGACTTCTTAATATGGGTCAGCATAGGCTCCATCGTGTAGGCGGAGGCAGCACCCGGGTGGTTCTTGCCCGCAATCCAGGAATTGCCCGACAGCACCCGGCTGACGCCCAGCACCGCGACTTTCTTCCCGTTAATGTTCTGCACGTAAGGCTCGAAGGCCTCGTCTATATTTCGCCCGGCACCCGTATACCCGATCTTCTGGCGTTTCAGATGCGTGATCGTGTCCAGCATGGCCTGCTGGCCATAGTCCAGGATGTGGTTGTTCGCCAGCGTGACGCCGTCGATTCCCGCGTATACCAGGCCCTTGAGCGTGTCCGGCTTCGAACGAAAAGCAAAGGTTTTATCCGCAGCCTTGCCACGAATGGAGACCGGCGTCTCCAGATTGGCAAACGCCATATCCGCCTTTTTCAAGATGGGGGCTACCTTCTTAAAAGGATATAGGTTACCGAATCTATCGATCTGGCTTCCCACATATCCGTCTAACAAAATGTCACCTGCAAACACGAGATTTATCGGTTTATCCTTCGACTTGTTGGCTTGAGCGGTTGTCCCTGCTGCCGAAACGATGCTGGCCGGGATCAGCATAACGATAACCAGAATGAGGCAAAATAATCTTTTCATATCCATGCCGCCTTTCCAAATAAAAATCCTGAGAAGCTAGTTATTCACCTCGTTTATCCTATCATAAATTGATATAAAAGGGTAATTATATAAAAGGAACCATTTAATAGAATTATGTAATGGTTTCTAACCAGTAGCCCTTTCAGCACTACGCATGCGGATTATTCTTCCGATCTCTGTTGCAACAAGATTATTTTCAAACGGATTACAAGTGGTGAAAATCCAGGGTCAAAGGGGACCGCTTCGCTTCTCCAGAATCATTCCGCCTTCTCCATTGAGGCATGTCAACATTCAAATCATTCAAATCTATCTTTTTCTATCCATAGTCTTAGACTTAAAATGCGGAGAAAAAGTTTCAAATTTTGCAAATCATATTGAAAACAATGTAAAGAACTTATATATTTAAACGTATCGTAAGTGTATCTTTAATTTTAATTACGTTTTGTAATATTCACACGAGGTTAGTCTTACATATAAGTAAAACTAAAGGAGCTGCAATCCATGAATATTCACGCTGCGGGCGAGAACTCAACCCCCATGATTGATGATACGGACCGCAAAATCATTGCAATTCTCGGAAAAAACGGGCGAATCTCGTACACGGATTTGGCCAAGGAGATCGGTTTGTCCCGCGTGGCCGCGCAGGCCAGGGTCAATGCCCTGATTGATGACGGCGTCATTGAGCGCTTCGCGGCCGTCATTAATCCGGAGAAAGTGGGGATTTCGGTGTCCGCTTTTTTCAATGTGGAGGTTGAGCCCAAATATTTGCAGCAGGTGGCGGACACACTGGAGAACGAGCCATATGTCACCAGCCTGTATCATATGACCGGTCCCAGCAAACTGCATATGCACGGCTTGTTTGCCGATCATAAGGAAATGGAAATGTTTTTAAACGAGAAGCTTTACCCGCTTCCGGGCATAACCAGCGTGGACACACAGATTCTAATCAAGCGCTATAAAAGCCGAATGGGCATCAGACTCTGATTTTTGACAGAAAGGACTCCTACCCTTGGATGATAAAAATAGCAATCCATACATGGAATTAACGTTCGGCATGTTCCGAACCGGCATACTTGGTTATGGCGGCGGTCCCTCCGTCATTCCGCTGCTCCGGCATGAGGCCGTCGTTCGTTACGGCTGGCTCAGCGACGATGAATTCGGAGAGGTGCTGGCTCTGGCCAATGCGCTCCCGGGTCCGATCGCCACGAAGATGGCCGCCTATCTCGGTTACCGGGAAAAAGGGGTGCTAGGCGCGGTGGTCTCGGTTCTTGCGCATATCCTCCCGACCTGCATCGCGATGATCGCGCTGCTGTCGGCGGTGACGTTCCTCAGCAGCTCCAAAATCGTGGCGGGCATGATTGCCGGCGTTACGCCGGTCATTGCGGTCATGCTGGGCACGATGGCTTACGAATTCGGCGAGAAGGCCGTGAAGGGACTTGGCATTTACGCCGGGATCGGATTTTTTGTAGTGTCGTTTCTCCTGCTGGAAAGCATCCAGATCCATCCGGCCCTCGTCATTATGCTGTTCCTTGCCTATGGCACCGTGCATTTTAGAACCGTAGCCAAACTCAAAAAACAAAGACGGGATAAGGAGGGGTCCGCCTAATGGAAGAATGGCTTCAGCTGCTGATCAGCTTTTTTGTCTCCAACGTGCTCGGCTATGGCGGCGGCCCTGCTTCGATCCCGCTCATGTATAAGGAAATCGTCACGAATCACGGCTGGCTGACCGACCCGGAATTCTCCAACATGCTTGCACTTGGCAACGCGCTTCCCGGGCCGATTGCCACCAAAATCGCCGCTTTTGTCGGGTACGGCGTATCCGGCTGGATGGGCATGACCCTCGCCCTCGCGGCGACGGTCATCCCTTCCGCGGTAGCGCTCATCTGGCTGCTGAATCTGCTGCAAAAATACCGCACGTCGCCCGTGGTCAAAGGCATGACCCTGCTGGTTCAGCCGGTCATCGCGATCATGATGCTGACCCTGACCTGGCAGATCGGCAAAAGCTCCGTCATCTCCATCGGCCTCCTGCAATCCCTCGGCATTGCCGCCGTCGCCTTCTGGGCGATGAATATCCGCAAAATCCACCCGGCGTTGGTGATCCTGGCCGCGTTCGCTTACGGGGGCTTGGTGCTGTCGCAGGTGGTATGAGGTGTTATAGTAGAAAACACTATCCCTGCCGAGAAATATCGGCATGACTAAAAGAGCGAGTTTGAGGGGCGTGCCCCCCAATCCTCGCTCTTTTTCATTTCCCCACGAGCAGAGAACTGGGGAATGAGCAGAAATTCACCTGTGAACCGGACGTCTGTCAATGGATCGCAATATCATTCCATATGTCCAAACTCCACTTGCTCCTTGGTCGTGAGGGCCTTGGCTCCCTAACGGACTCAGAATACCTTATTTCTCGAAAAACAGCACTTTTGTCGGGGGGAGCGGACTCAGAGGACCTTATTTGCCGTCTTACTCGGTTTTTGTACCCTTAATCCACACAATAGCGGATCTGGAGTCCGGAAGATGGTAAATAATCGCGTTATTACCTCTAATAACGGATCTACGGTCCGTTAAAAGCTGACATTAGTCTCTTGAGCGCTACTGATCTGCGATGAAACCTGCGTTTTCCCGTTAAGTAACCCCCAATCATGGCGACAGGGCACGACTTAGCCAAGGAGTAGACGACGAAATGGTGGGATCCGGTTATAGCCCGGCGTCCATCAGTGAACGGGGATGTCCCATTATATCTCCGTGTTCACCAGTGAAATGCCATGCCAAACATCCGATTATATCCCTGTGCTTATCCATGAAATGACGCCATTCCGCGTTATAGCCCAGCGTCCATCAATGAACTGGCGATGACTCGTTACATCCCTGCGTCCCTTCAACGAAATGGCGACACCCCGTTATATCCCCGTGCCCCACCAGCGAAATTAGCGACTCCCGTTATATCCCTGCACCCCATTAGCGAAATGCAAAACATCCGGTTATGTCCGACGGCACAAAAAGTGCCTGGAGTTCCCCCAGCTTCCCAACGAGCTGCCCGCAGCCTCCCATCACATCTGATATCCGATGCCGTCGTGATCATTTGCTTTAGGTGAATCTCGCTGCTCCATATGGCATTCTTTCAACCACCCGCCTATTTCCTCCCCATTACCACACCGATCTTGCCCTCATGAATCTCCACCTTGTATTTCTTCACCCGGATCCGGTCGCTGAACAGCGACTTGCCGGTCTGCAGGTCGAATTCCCAGCCGTGCCAGGGACATCGGACGATCTCGCCTGCCCGGCCGTATTCGTAATCGTATACCTCCGAGGGCAGCGTCGTACCGGAGACCAGTCCTGCGCAGATCGGCGCTCCTTGATGCGGGCAGTAGTTGAGTATCGCATGGTACTCTCCGTTGACCCGATAGATGCCGATTTCGCGTCCCTCGATGTTGACGACTTTGTGCTCACCCTCTGGAACGTCCTCCTCCGCCAGCACGTAATGTACCGCCATGCATGCACCTCCTTGACTTCAACCCCTGTTCATTGGATCTAATGGTTTTTCCCCCGTGCCCAGTTTATTGAATGAGTTTGCATTCACCTGTGGAGATTCATCCAGAGTAACCTAGTTACCTAGTCAAATCCCCATAACTTCCCGTAAATCGAGTTACGACACTTACCAGTCCACATCGTTATATTTATTAGTCCAAATAATCACTTCAACTTTGCTTTGTTCCATTCAAATAGTAGCCAAATCGTTGAGCTATGGAAGTTACTCATACACAGAGCTAATCCATTTTGTTGTACATTCATCGTTGACCAGCTTCAGTTATGCAAGCCTGATTCGATTATGCAAGCCCCCCTCGAACATGCATGCCTGCTTCGTCCATCCAATGCACCCTCGACCATGCAAACCTGATTCGTTCATGAGTATGCTTTCCATTAATCCAAACCCGCTTCCATCCACAACTCCCAGACATCATCCATTCCCTCAATCCAGCCGATACAGCTGCTTCGCATTCTCATAAAAGATCTTCCGCCGCGCTTCCGGTTTCAGGCCCCGCAGGACATGGCCCGGCGAGTCGAAGTCCCAATGCGGGTAATCGCTGGAATAGAGCAGCATGTTCTCGGCATCGATCATATTGAAGAGATCGATGAGATGCTGCGGATTATCCGGCTCCTCGATCGGCTGCGTCGATAAGTAGCAGTGATCCCGGATGTACTCGCTCGGCATTCTCGTCAGCCAGGGCACGGTTGCGCGCAGTGCCTTGTAATTTTTGTCCAGCCTCCACATCAGGCCCGGCAGCCAGGCTACTCCGCCTTCAACCAGAACGACCTTGAGGTTCGGATACTTCACGAACACGCCCTCGCACACCATGCTCACCAGATGCGCCATGAACATCTGGGAGAGGCAGGTGTGCCATTCGATGTAGCGTGACGGGTAGCCGGCCGCGGTGGGAGCCGTCGAGCTCCCGCCGCCTTCCGCTCCCGGATGGATCCCGACCGGTAGGCCGTTACGCGCCGCCGCTTCGTAGATCGGGTGATAGTGGCGCTGTCCCAGCGGCGACCTTGCCGCACTGGAGATCATCACCTCTACGATATCCGGATGGCCGCCGATCCTATCGATCTCGCGTGCCGCCAGCAGCGGGTCCTGGGTAGCTACCGCCATGGCTCCCTTAAAAGCTTTATGCTTGCCAAGCCACTCGGCGATCAGATAATCGTTATAAGCCGAGCATATCGCCGCTGCATAATCCGGATCATGCGTGGAGGAGATATTATAGACGACTCCCGTCAATACGGCATAGTCCAGATTGTAGCCTTCGATCAGCTGCTTGATCATATAATCGGGATCGGAGCCGGCCTTGCCTCCACCCGGAGGGATCGAGTCTTTTTTCATCACGCCGATCGGCGAGTAATACCCTGAGCCTGCATATCCGATGCCGGATGCCGCTACACGGGAGCGCCAGGGCTCCTGCAGATATGGCAGCAGCGCCCTGTCGTCCTGCTCGTTATGAACGTCGACATCGATGATTTTGGTATCGTCCATTGCTTAATTCCTCCCATCTCCATAAGGAATTACTTGCCGCCGTATGTGCGCGTATACGCGGTGTTATACATGGCAAGGAGTTCGTCGGAGCCGAGTTTCTTCGCTTGATCGATAAATTGCTGATAAGTGGAATCGTTGATCGGCGTTTTGCCGGTTACGAACTCCGTTACCTTCTGTTCGAGGAATTTGTTCAGATTGTTCAGCTTCGATTTCTCAAGCTCCAGCTCCTCTTCCGTCTTGACGATCTGCTTCGGTGCAGGGACGATATACTGCTCATACCTTGCATTGATATCCTTGCTCTTCTCGCTTAACCCGCGCTCCCACACTTCACGGGATTTGGCGTTGTTCAGCGTGATCAGGTCATACCATACGCCCCAGTCCTTGCGCAGCGCATTAAACGGAGACTCGCCGAACTCCTTGTTATATACCGCTTTGCCGTCCTCCATCGTATACGTTTTGCCTTCGATTCCTAAGGACAGATAATTCGTTCCCTCTTCGCTGACCAAATAATCGAGGAATTGGACGGCACGCTCCTTATCCTTCACTTTGGCCGATATCGCTCGGCCGACGGTGCCCACGACCGGACGGGAGAACTGATAGTTTTTGATGCCTTCGGCAGCAAAAGAAGGAATCGCGTCCAGCTCATACTCCGCCGTCCCGGCCCCCCTCGCCTTGGCGACCAGGGATTCCAGATCCGCCTTCCAGAAAAACGTCACCAAGGATTTGCCCGTCAGGATGCGCTCCTCCCACTGCGCTTGCGTCAGCAGCGAGAATTCCGGATCCAGCAATTTTTCCGCATACAGCTTATTCAGGTACACCAGCATATCCTGATAATTCTCATGATACGGCGCGAATGCGTATTGATCCGTGGTTGGATCCAGGTTGTAGAAACCGCTGATGCCGGTAAAGATACGCCCGAAGGTCGTATACAGCCCCGTGTCGCCTACGATCGCGTTCGATATGAGCGGATAGGAGCCCGGCACCTTTTCTTTCAACGTTTTCAGATATTGATAAAATTCATCCACGGTGGTTGGCGCCTGTATCCCGTGCTGATCCATGATGTCCTTGCGGGCATACCAGATAAAGTTGAAGCCCTTGCCTTCCGCATCCCCTTCCAGGACAGGTACGGTATACAAGCCTCCGTCCGTGCCCGTTGCCAGCGCCTTGGCTTCCGGATATTTCTCGTAAAAGGCCTTCAGATTCGGTGCCCGATCCAAATAATCATTGAGATTCAGGAACACCTTCTCCGGCCCATGCTCCCTGCCGTCCTGCGTCGGCACCTGGATAAAATCCGTGGCGGTATTCGTGGCAATCATGATCTGCCTCTTCTCCTCAAGCCCTTCCTGGCTTACGATCTGGAACTTCACTTTGACGCCCGTCTTGGCCTCGATCTCTTTGAAAATCTCCCAGTCATCCCGAACCTTGCCCTCCACCCGGTCGTATACGAGCCATGAAAAAGTAACCGGTTTGTCAGGGCTTAACGTCCCCGAGTCGTCCTTGCCTCCGCCGGTGCAGCCCGTAACCAGCATCGCGCAGAGCAGGATCATGGCAAGCGCAGTTCTGAACCCCTTTTGCCGCATTCCATAACCTCCTTTTTTATCGTCACATCGTATAGAGATGGATTCCCGTGAAATCCATGACTACCCCTTAATGCCGCCAATCATCGTGCCCTGTACAAAATATTTTTGGATAAACGGATAAACGCACAGGATCGGCAGCGTCCCGATCATGATCATGGCGTATTTCAGCGTTTCCAGATGCGTCAAGTCCCCTTCGCCCTGCACGTTCGTACCGGCGATCAGGATGTTGCGCATCATGATTTGCAGCGGATACATCTCCCGGTCATTCAAATAGATCAAAGCGCTGAAGAAGGAATTCCATTGATTCACCGCCGTGAACAGGCCGATCGTGACCATCACCGGCACGGATAGCGGCAGCACGATCCGTACCAGAATCTGCATGGACCCGCACCCGTCGATGGCAGCCGCGTCCTCAAGCTCCTCCGGCAGCGCCTCGAAGAATGTCCGCATAATGAACAGGTACCACGTGCTGATCAGCGACGGAAGGACGATCGCCCAGATCGTGTCCAGCATCCCCAGCTTCTGAACGATCAGGAAGGTCGGAATCATGCCCCCGCTGAAGAGAAGCGTGAACGCTGCCATGAGCAGAATCACTCTTCGGCCGGGCAGCCACCGCTTCGCCAGCGGATACGCCATCGCCGAGGTCGCAATCAGCGTCAGCAACGTATGCAGGAACGTGTACCGGATCGTATTCCAGTAACTCACCCAGAGATCGGGGTTATAGATGAGCTGTTCGTAAGCGATCAGCGTAATCTTCTTCGGCCATAGCAGCACCGCGCCGCTCGCGACCATGGCATTGTTGCTGATGGAAGCCGAGAATACGTACACCATCGGATAGGCCATTACCATGATCAGCACAATCATGAACAATACATTGCATACGTCAAACAGCTTCGAAGCGAAGCTTTCCTGCTTTTTCATCGCGCACCTCCCTTACCACAGGCTGGTCTCCGAATATTTGCGTACGACCCGATTGGCCGCAACGACCAGAATGAAGCCAATCGCCGACTGGAACAGGCCTACCGCGGTCGCGAAGCTGAAATCGGCGTCCAGGATGCCCCGCCGGTACACAAAGGTATTAATGACATCCGCGGTTTCGTAATTCATCGTGTTGTAAATCAAGAGGATTTTCTCGAAGCTGGCCTCCATGAAATTACCGAGCGACAGCACGAACAGAATAATCATGACAGGCACCATGCCGATGAACGTAATATGCCGGACCTGCTGCCACCGATTGGCCCCGTCCATTTTGGCCGCCTCGTACAGCGTCGGATCGATGCCGGCAATCGCAGCCAGGTAGAGAATGGTCCCCCACCCGACCTTCTGCCATATTTCGGAGCCCACGTACACCGTCCGGAACCACTCGGGCATGCCGAGAAACATGATCGGCTCGAGCCCGAACAGCTTGACGAGCAGATGGTTCACCACGCCCGTTGTCGGAGACAGGAAGGTGACGAGAATGCCAGCGATCACGACGGTCGACAGGAAATGCGGCATGTAGCTGATGTTTTGCACGAAACGTTTGAACCATTTGCTCTTCAGCTCATGGAACAGGATCGCCAGAATGACCGGCGCCGGAAAATGAAACAGAAGATCGTACACATTCAGCATGATCGTGTTGCGGATCAGCTTCCATGCATCGGGGGTGACATAGAAAAATTCAATGAAATGCTTCAGTCCCACAAATTTGCTTCCCAAAATGCCCCGGCCGATCGAATAGTCCTGGAAGGCGATGATGATGCCGTACATCGGCGCGTACTTGAATATCAAGTAGTATAAGATGCCGGGCAGCATCAGCAAGTACAACGCTTTATGCTTTTTCAGAACGTAGCCGATCCGTGATAGCTGCGCCAATAATCCCCACCTCCGATTGAAAGCATTTACATTCGTTTGTTGTTGTCCCCACTATACGAGCCGTGCCTCCTTCGCGTAAAGCAAACATCTTTTCCGTAAGACGCATGTTTTGCAATGCCTGTGGGGCAAGGCTTTCGGCCTGTTCCATGCAAAAAAAGAGACTTCAGAAAATAATGCAGTCTCTTCTTTCCTACTGATGGGAACTCCGGTATTTGGCAGGCGTTATGCCTTCATATCGGCGGAAAGCCCGAATCAAGGAATTCCTCCCCCAATACCCCACCTTTTCGGCGATTTCGTCTATTTTCAAATCCGTTTCAAGCAAAAATTGCTTTGCCTTCATCAGCCGGTACTTCGCAATATATTCCACGTACTTCTCGCCGACCTCTTCCTTGAAGGTTCGACTGAAATGCCCGATGGACATATTCATCATGCCGGCAAAATGCTCGATCGACAGCTCTTGATCGTAGTGCTCGTGAATGTACTCCAATATCTCCATAAATTGTTGGCTGCGGCTGCTGGAGGCCGGCTTCCGGAACAGAAAGCCATGAATGTCCTGGAAGCATTGGGTCAGCTCGTCCCAAGTCATGCAGCGATTCATTCGCTCGAACAGACCGGAATAATAGGGAACGTTCAATTCATTGCGCTCCGACTCCACCGCCCGAATCCAGGTGTTGAGCACATCGGCGAGCAGATATTTCATCTGCACGGCTGCCGCATCCTTGCGCTTCCCTTCCTCCAGCAGATCCAGCACGGAATGGAGCAGCTTGTCATACTCCCGGGTTTTGCATTGGTTGTGGATCCGCTGGACCTCCTGTACGGACAGGAAAGAGTCCCATTGCTGCAGCTCCCTTGAAGGAAGACTGCCGCAAATCTCCACCGTGGAATGCAGCCCCCGGTAATTCAGCATGGCAAGCGCATGCTCATAGGACTGATGCAGCTCTTCGATGGCATGAACGGTTCTGCCGATCCCGATCGTCGCTTTATAATAGACGCCGTATTCCAGAAAAACATGCCTGATCTGCTCCGCTATTCGTTCCGGATAACCCTCCATGACGTGATCATGCTGGATGACGCAAGCCATCAAATCCGGCCTCGTCTGGCAGATCCAGACCATGCCGGGCGCCAGCCGGTGAATCTTGTCCTTCAGCTCCGTCAGCAGAAAGATCTTGGCGGATTCCGAAGTCGAATCATAAAACGACCGCTCATAGTGGAAAGAGATGCATAGGACGGTTCTCACCGCCTTATGGCTGTAAGCAAACTCAATCTCCTTGGCGTAGTACTCAATCGATAAGGCATCCCGGTATTGCCCCAGCAGGATTTTCGTGAAAAACTGCTCCTGCACGATCGGCAGCATCCCGTTAACCATCTGGTACAGCTCTTTATTCTCGGTCATGATGAACTGGGAGTAGCGTTTGATGACGTCAAACTCGTTGCCTTCGTAACGGCCCTCTTCATTCGGAGCATGGTGCATCCTCAAGCCATCCTTGATCTCCCGAATCGGCCGGTACAAGCGACGGCTTAAATAATACGAGGCGAACGCGCCGACAACGAGGAAGAACAGGAGGAACAACCAGCAGATTAAACGGGTAATATGGACCGGCTTCATCAATGTGCCTAGATCAACCATGCTGATATAATGCCAGGACTCGTTGAAGCCGGAGGCCATGAAGGAGAGCCCCATCTTGTCCGATATCGTAAACTGCGAAGTGAAACCATCCGTGCGTATTCGCTGCTGCAGGGCGTACTGGTCCTGCTCGGTCAGACCGGTCCGTGCGATCACTTGGGCAGTTTCATCCACAATGGCCGTGCCCGTGACCCAGCTCTCCGGAATATGAATCCGCTCCTCAAGCTTGTCTCGCTTCACTTCGACCAGGAGATAAACTTCAGGGGCGGCGGTATTGAACGGGTAACTTATGGAAGCCGTCACGGAAGCGGGGGTATCCATGAAATCCATCATTTTCTTGCCGGATAATTCGGCTTCCAGCTGGTGGCGGCGGTTCAGATCCAAGGGATAGCGGGAACGGAAATAATACGCTTTATTCGTATAGGTTTCGGCATCGATCATTAAATCCTGATGGACAAAATAATAATAAGCCTTCTCGACCAATTCATCCGATTCCAGCTGCTGCAGCTGCTCCCGCAGGGAATGAAGCAGCTCCGGAAGGTGCTGGCTTTCCGGCGACGAAGACATGGGAGCGAGCAGCACGCTCCGTAACCTGGATGTGCTCAGGATATTAATCATGCTTGTCTTTAGCGATTGAAGCTCGGCATCCGTCTGCTCGGAGAACCGGTTCATCACCACTTGGTTAAAACGCTCGGCATCCTTTTCGATGATGCGAACGACAAGCACCTGAGCAAGAACCGAAGCGACAATGACGGGGATGAGAATAAGGAGAAAATAGTTCGCGAACATTCTCCAAAACAGGGTGTGCCTTCTGGGAGGCGGAGTATCGGCGGCCCCCGGCTCAGCCAAGCGGTCAGGCGGTGTCCTTCGCTTCATGAATGTCCCCCCTTTGTATTTAAAATTGCAAGTAACAGGGCTTGCATTTACGTTTACTATATTTTGATGTAAGTTATAATATTCGCCGCATAAGGGAGATGGATCGAGCTTGCAGTGGAATAGTATTCGTCCACGAGAAAGGGTCGCTTCCATAGCAAAAAGGGCCAGGAATCTCCTGGCCCTTACCAACTCGCATTCGCTTACTCGTATTCAAATACCGCATCCGGCGTAAGGGTTACATTGGGTGCATAACTCGGCATCTGACCGGTCTCTTGCAAATACTGCTCAACAATCCGAGCGGCATCTACCAAAGAGCTAAGCAGCCAGTCCTCATAAAGCCTTCCGAACTTTTTGTGAAGCCATTCTGAGGTGTATTCATTCGAAAGGGTGAACAGGGAGTAGATCTCACGGACGGTATTGGTATGCTTGCGGCCGTAATCATCCGTCCAAGTCACTTTTTTATTCAAATCCACTTTGCGGATATCTTCCGTTTTGGTCGACAGGATGCCATTCTTGTATTGGTAATAAATGCGCAAGGATTTTTCATATTCATGGCCTTTAAGCAGCCTCCAACCTGCCATGCTTCCGGTCGCAGGGACCGATGACATTTTGCTTTTCCCGGCGTTTCCGGCGTTGCCGCTGCTCGTTGCT
The DNA here is from genome assembly GCF_000204455.1 of Paenibacillus sp. HGF5. Lineage (NCBI taxonomy): Bacteria > Bacillati > Bacillota > Bacilli > Caryophanales > Paenibacillaceae > Paenibacillus > Paenibacillus sp. HGF5. The sequence goes on from NZ_AEXS01000018.1 coordinate 25,067, forward strand.
TTCTTCGGCTCGCCCTTTACGACGAATTGTGCAGCGCCCAGCGTCACGGTCATTTGCTGTTTGGATGCGTCCCATTTCAGTTTCGCACCCAGTGCTGCGGTCAACAGATCCGCGGATACGAGCGTCTCCCCTTTGTTCTGGATCGGGGCGCCTTTCATGTTCACGGTTTTGCCGTTGATCTTCGCCTGCTTGCTTCCTGCCTTAACGGAAAGCTTGGTTTCTCCTACGGTAATGTCGAAGGTCTTGGAAGCAGCCTGATATTGGACCGAGCCTCCCACGGCTTGGAATACCGGCTTCAACGGCAGGTAAGTAATCCCCTTCTCCTGCTTGGCGTTCTCCAACGGCTTGCCAAGTCCTGAAACGATTTTCACGGACTGCTTCTTGCCCGCGGCCTCCACCGTCAGCGTGGCTTCGCCTACGCCCATGATTTTGTATGTGCCTTTATCCGCTGCTTTGACCAAATGGGGCTTGTCTACGGATAACGTGATCATATTCGCCGGAATCTTGTGCTTCTCTCCGCTGCTGTACTGAAATTCGACCGTTGGCGTAATGGAGCTCCCCACCTTCGGCTTGCTGTTTGCTACCTTCAGCGTAACGCCCGTAATGCTCGGAACCATCACATCATATAATTGTCCATTATCATACTCGGTCCAAGTCCCATCCGATAACCGGGCGAAAAAGCTCTTGGAGCCTTCAATTCCCACAATCTCTTGTACTCCGCTGATTCCCTTAAGCGGGCTCATTTCAAATGTTTGCGAGAATACATCCAATCTGGCATTCCATACCGTTCCGTCCTTTTTGACGAAAATCAGTTTCTGTTCTTTGCCGAAAGAAATATCAGCCCCGTCGCTAATCAAGTTTTGGGACAGGTAAGTCGTGCTGCCGTTGATACGAAGCGTACTGAACAATACGAGTCTTCCGTCATTGTATAATATAGCGGCATAATCTCCGGCAACCTTGATTTTGCGGATCGCGCCCACGTCCGCTGCTTGACCCAGAACCACAGGTTCCGGCGTATAAGCACGATTATGGTATAAGACCGTCCCCGACTGGGTAACACCACCGATGATCCCGTTGTTCTCGTCAAAAACGGAAATTCCCTCAAACCCCTTTACAGTCTGCGGCTTGGAATCAACCATGCGATGGACGAAACCGTCAGAGGTCAACCAGTAACCTTGTCCAACCTGTTTCACATGATTCGCACCCGCTACAGCCTGATATCCCGATTCCCCCCACATGACCAGTCCGCCCGCGTTATTGACGCCGAATCCGTATCCGCTGGAGCCCGCGATGAACTTCAGGTCTCCACCCATCGGAATCGGGATTCGGTTGATGGGAAGACGGCTGTACGTTATCCAGACCGTGCCGTCCTCCATCAAGGGCGTGCCATCGGGCAGCAGCATTGCAATCTTGGCGCTTGCCTTGCCCGACTCGCCATATGCTGCTCCGGCCACGCTGGGAACCATCACGCAAACCGCCAACAGCAGAACCAACATTTTCTTGAACATGAATGAACCTCATCTCTTATCAGAATGTAAGTCTTACAAATCTAGTTAATTTGAACCAGGAATATTATACCACTCGATAGAAACGAAGCCTAGATAAAAAAGACAACCGGACATACATCCCATTCGAGAAGATGCATTATACGGCTGTCTTATAAATTTAGTTCCAATAAAGTTAGTTCTATTAAATAGACAGATCATGCTGAACCGTTAGAATCTTATCTAGCTCGCTTGATTTGCGCTGGCTGATACGACAGTCCTTCTCAGCGACAGTGACAGCCAGACACAGTGAACGGCCAGCACCAGTAAAAGGAACAGATCGTATCCGATAAATGCGTCACTATTGTCATTACCTACAAACTGGATAAAGTTGTGAAGGAAGTGGAATAGAATCAGAGGGAGAATATTTCTGTTCTTCACCATCAGCAAGGCGAGTACAGCGCCTATTAGCAGAGCATATACGATCTGTAAAATCGTTTGGAATGCATCCTGCCCTGATAAGACGTTCAGTACATGCGTGACAGCGAACAGGATGCTGGAGGTGATCACGGCCGTTTTCATGCCTTTTGGCAGCAGCGTCTTCAGAATCAATCCCCGATAGATGCTCTCCTCCACAAAACCAACGAGCAGGGTAAAGAAGAGAAAGAACAGGACTTCCGAAGCGCTGATATCGCGCATTCCTTTGAGCGAGATGACAATCAGAATAAGGAGCAAGGGAGAATAGTAGACCCAACCGTTGGCTGGAATACTGCTGAGTTTACGGAAACCGAGCGCATTCCACTTTTTCTTCCATGTAAAATATGCAATCATCACCAGAGCGATGGGGATAAACGAGATCAGAACGGGCGAAGTATAACTTAATTCCTTGATGGTCGCATAGGCTCCGGCTGCAAATACGGCTAACAACAGCAGAGCCTCGATAATGACTACAGTTAAAATCGGTCTTTTTTGTGAAAAAGAAGCCTTAGTTCTCGGGTTTGACATGGTTCAAATCCTTCCCCTCCATAATATCCCTCAACCATTGCCGTTCCATTTGAAAATGATTCAGCCCATAAGCCAGAACCGATACCCGATAATAGTAATTTTCCGGGTTTTCAATATCAGCCAATTCTCCCGCCACGACGCTCTGTACTGCTTCCAGCATGTGAATTTCCTGATCCAGCTTAAATAGATATTCAGCCAAACGTTTTTGGCGAAGGTCTTCATCCAAATAATCAAAAAAGAAAATGCGGATCAGTTGCTCATTGCGTCCTGACTGCATCGGTCCCGACAACCACTCGAGGAACGCGATTCGACCGCTTGGCAGCAGTGTATACAGCTTCTTATTCTTACTGTTATCGGTTTCAGTCAACGTAACCATGCCTTTGTCCGCAAGTCTCTTGAGCGCAGGATAAAGGCTGCCGTAACTCGCCTTATAGAATGTGCCTACAGTGCTGTCGATTGTTTTCTTAAGATCATAGCCGCTCATCGTTCCTTCCATCAGCATGCCAAGGAGAATGTACTCCAACAAATTCATCACCACATTTCAACAATGTATCTATTCGATATATCCGTTAGATATATTTATAATACATTTATTTTAAATTGGAGTCAAGGGAATTTTTAACATTTATAGTTTTTAGTTTCATCATAAGCAACCAAAAAAAAATGTCCCCAGCATCTGTTTCCAGACACCAGGGACGCTCATCGTTCATCTGCATTTATTCCATGCGCTCAAACACCTTGAATCTTCGGCCTTCCTGCAAAGCCACCAACGTATGTTCATCGACGACATAGATTTCCGTGCCTTCGGGCAGCTCGTTCGACGATAAATGCGTATCCGGATATTGATCAGGCTCGAGCCGCTTCTGGATCGTGCCCGCCAAGGTCAAATCCGCCTCCGCAAAAGCCTCGGCACCCTCAATGCCTTTTCCGATATACTCTTGGTCATCGTATTTTACCAGAGACGCATAACTGGCCGACTGCTTGCTGCCGCAGCCCAAACATAGGATCAACAATACGCTGATGACCGGAAGCCCTGCTAACTTAAGCCTCTTGCCCATAAGTCTTCCTCCTTTGCGGACGCCTCCCTGCCCTACGGTCTTTGTCATCTATCGATACAAGCTATAACAGCTCATCCAAGCGTTCCTTTAACGCTCGGGCATCATAACGAACAAAAGCTCCGTTGACCGTGCCGACGAGCACTTCCTGATCCGTTACGTTCAGCGCACCGTTTTTGGCATATGCCTCTCGCAAATCGACGTTGCCGGTGATCACGTTATGCAATCTGCCCAAGCTTCTGCCGTCTTCCTTGTTCAACACCACAAGATCGCTTCCCAAACTTATCAGCAGGTACGAATCCAGGATTCCGTAGCTGCTGCCAACCAGATGGGACAGATCGTCACCCGCTTTGGAAGTGGTCTCCATCTTCCATAGGATGCTGCCGCTCTCTATATCAACGGAAGCCGGAATGCCGTTCAAAGCAAGATAGACTCGCGCTCCCTCGATGACGCCACGGGTGGCCTTCCCTTTAATTGTCCACCGTTCCTTATCTTCAAGGCGGTCATACAATACGCTTTCGTAAGCGGCGGCCCCGCTGAAATACTCCCCGCCAAGCGCACGCTGCACCAGCAGATACCGCTCATTCAGCACCTCGAACCTTTCCATCTCAAGTGCCGGATACGTGTCTTCGCGCTCGCCGGTTTCCGTATTGAACAGAACCCATTCCTTGCCGAGCAGCATCCATCGTGTTGTCATATCCGCTGGCGCAGTCGGATCGTAACGATAACCTCCGGTAAAATACGGATCTCGGGACGGATCGTCCATCACCCTCTTGCCGACCTTCACATTCCATGCCGCTTTGCCGGTGACCGGATCATAAGCGGTAAGCTGTCCGTTCTGCTCGATGAGCACGTAAGGATCGCCCGTTCCTGCATTCAGCAAGCGGTGTTCGCCGGACAAGGTCTTTTTCCAACGCAGCTTACCGGTATCCTGATCCAGGACGCGCAGCACGCTTTTGGTTTCGTTCATGTTCAAAGCTTCATCCAGTATGATCGCATCGGCCGCAGCCGTCATCGTCAAGCCGAATTCGTTCTTGGGCTTAACCTCCCATAACACGTTGCCATCCGACAACCGGATATGCCGCACGCGAGCCACGTAATCCTTAACCTCCGGGTTATATGCCGAGTACATCGTGACATGCTTCCGCTCCCGATCGGTAATGGCCGTATACCAGCCGAATCCCGCATCTTCCTGCCACAGCTTCTTGCCGGTGCCCCGGTCAATCGCATACAGGGAAGAGTTATCATGCATCCCGCTGAAGCCGCCGTCATCTCCCTTGACGAGCAGGACATCCTCATTGGCCTCAAGCAGGAAGGTGAAGTTCAGATTGCCCTGATTTCGCCAATCGGGCTCGGCTGTTATGGTCTTCCGCAGCGGCAGGACGTCCAGACGATAGGTAAACTCGTAATCATCGCCAGGATTGTAACTCCGCTCGAAGGATCCCGCCGAAGGGATTATCCATTCGCTGGAACTCAGCTTTCCGGATGGGGAGAACGTCACCGTATAATGGGCATCCCGCTGCTCATATCTCCAGGTCTCGCCGAGAATCATCGGTTTATTGGAGCTCGATTCCTGATTCCGCGATGTCTCCCTCGCCTGCGGTTCGCCGAGCAGCTTTTTCACGTACGAAGAAGGGGTCCCTTTCTTAAAAAGAAACTCCGTCAAGTTGCGCACCACATCCGTCGCTACTTCCGAATTGCCACCAAGAAGCGCTCCAGGCATCGCCTTCTTGGCTGTCGTGTCCTTTCCTTGTACCCACATCATCGCCGGGCGGTAGATCCGGTAATCTTCCTTCCACTTGGAGGGAGCGACCATAACGCCGTACCAGTCCTTCCACTGGGCTACGGCGATGAGGGACGTTCCCGTCTGGGATACCGGCCATTTCACCGCGCTTCCGGGAGCCAGGTATATGCTGCCGCTGCTGCGCAGTTGAAGCGAGAGCGGGGAAATATCGTTCACTTTGGCAGCTTCCTTGGAAACATACCATGTCGGGAGCCACAGGTCCCCACGGGAATCGGACTTGATGAATGCCATTTCCCCCTTCACGGAGTGAAGCCGGAGCGATTCTCCCTTGGCCCCGTAATAGCTGGCCTTGAGATTCCTCAGATGGCTGTTCTTGCCAAGCGCATTAGGGAAAAAAGCAGCCCTCTGCTGAAGCGTGACGCGTTGACCGGATATAAAGCTCCCGGCTCCGGCAGCATCGGCGAATACGGAACGAGCGCCCTCCTGCGTCTGCTGAGCCGGAAGTCCGATGAGTGAAATGCAGGCGGCTGCCGTTATTCCGATGAATAGTCGCTTACGGATCGAAACGCGTGTACTCACAAGAAACCATCCTCTCCCATACAAGCATATATATTGTAAACGCTATTATAAGACAATAGGTTCCAAAATCAAAACAAAAAAAGCTCCCTTTCAGAAGAGGAGCTCTTTCTAACGCGTGTATGAACGGGCTATTCCCGTTATGATAGTTCCGCGGCTGATCCGAAGCAGGCTCGCTCTCTTCAGCATCAGCGGATATTCATTCGCCAGGCTGAATCAGGTACGCTGCGGCTCTGCGTTTGAACCCCTGTCATGATTCTGGCGCGATTGGACACGCCGTCCGATAGCTCCTCCCATACTTGCCCGATAAAGGATGCAGGGGCAATGGACGAGTCTCGATCGCTTCCTGATGCCGCCCCGCTGATGGATCGCTCCTCAATCTGCATATTAGCACGGGATGCCCTGAATTCTGCGCAGCCCGATAATAAAATGACACCAACCATCACAATCATAATCTGCCATGCCACCACGAGCCTGGCGCTCCGTTTCGAGTAATCCAAGGATTCCATCCGACTTCCTCCTTATGTACGTTCTGAAGGAAAGTATAAGGAACAGATCTTATCAATCAGCGGGGCAAGTTCTTAACGAATGCTTAAATAAAACTGAATAATTCCATATGGACCTTGCAGCAGCGAGCGGGGAACCCTTCTTATGATCATATAAAAAACGCTCCCTTGAAGGGAGCGTTCGCTTGGGCTGCCTCTATTGCTTCGCAATGCAGAACGACCACCGTGCGGCAAGCTATACGACTTTGGGAAATCGGGTTTCAAAGGTCGTCCGCTGCCGGTCGCTCCGAACCCGGATTTCGCCGCCCTGGACCTCCACGATGCTCTTCGTGATCGCCAGTCCCAGACCGGTACCCCCGGTCTGCTTCGAACGGGAAGCCTCCACGCGGTAAAAGCGATCGAAGATGAAAGGCAAATCCCGCTCCGGAATCGGATCGCCGTAGTTGGTGAAGCTGATGCTCACCTGACCGCCAACGCTGCGGACGGCGATGTCGATTCTGTGCCCCGACTCTCCGTACCGGATCGCATTGGATATCAGATTCTCGTAAGCCCGGACAAGCTGGGCGCCGTCTGCCCGAATAACGAGGCCTTCCTCCGCCGCAAGCTTGCATTCCATCCCGGCTTTCTCCAAGGACGGAACGAATTCCTCGATCAGCTGTCTCATGAACTGAGCCATATCGATCTCCCGGATATCCAGCGGAAGCCCGTTATTGATCCTCGTGTATTCGAACAGGTCATCGATCAGCTTCTTCAGATTTTGCGCTTTCTCATAAGCGATATTCACGTAATACCGCAGCTCTACTTCATCCTGGTACCGGTCTTCCTCGATAACCTCCAGAAACCCCAGTATCGATGTCAGCGGCGTCCGCAGATCATGGGATACCCCCGTGATCAGATCATTCTTGGTTTTCTCCGCATGGCGCTCTTCCAGAATGGATTGGTGAAGCTGCCTGCTCATCTGGTTGATGCTCTCGGCGACCTCGCCCAGCTGGCTGCCTGAGCGAACAGGAATCTCGGTATCGAAATTCCCCTTGGCAATCTCGCGGAGGCCATGCGTAATCTCCTCCAGGTAAACGTTCAGCTGCTCGGTCATGCGGTTAATGCCGGCAGCGACGGCGCCTACTTCGTCCCGGGTGTCGAGCTCGATTCTGGAATCGAATCGTCCGGCCGTGATGTCCTGAAGACCGGTCTCTACCTTCCGCAGATCCAGGGCAAACCATCTCGTGCTCATATAATAGCTTGCCAAAAAAAGAATGATACCCGTGACCAACATAACCGGCTTCGAACCGAGGTTATTGACGATCCAGGCAAGCGGCGGGTTGATGGCCGGAATGGAGAGGACCAGCGTGCTTAACGCATAGAGTATGATAAGCAGGGCGGCCGCGATGCCGATGCTGGCCAGCAGCATAAGCAGCATCTTCAGGCGGATGCTATGAAGCTTCATTCCTTTCAAGTCCGTCACCTCTGGTTAAGTTTACTCTATTTTGTAACCGATCCCCCATACCGTCTTAATGTATTCCGGCTGCTGCGGATCCTTCTCGATCTTCTCGCGCAGCTTGCGAATATGGACCATGACCGTATTCTTCGATTCCATGAACGGCTCGTTCCATACCTCGGTATAAATCTTGTCCATGCTCAGCACGAGTCCGCGGTTGATGGCCAGCGTATGCAGCAGGGAGAATTCGCGCGGCGTCAGCTTAATCTCCCTGCCGGCCACCGTTACCCGGTGGGACGCGACATTGAGGATCAGCTCATCGATCTGGATTTCGTTCTCGTCCCGTACCGATTGATTGTTCAGCTGTTTGTACCGGCGGAGCTGCGACTTGATCCTTGCGACCAGCTCCAGCGGACTGAACGGTTTGGTCACGTAATCATCCGCGCCGATGCTGAGCCCGGCGATCTTGTCAATCTCCTGGCTCTTGGCGGACAGCATGATAATGGGCGTGTTGTTCTCCTCCCGGATCTTCATGCATGCCTGGATGCCATCCATCTGCGGCATCATGACATCGAGAATGATCAAATCCACTTTATGCGTTTTTAGAATCTCCAGCGCTTCCAGGCCATGAGATGCGGTGAGCAGCGTATAGCCCTCATTCCTGACGTAAATCTCCATCAATTTCAAAATTTCGGTTTCATCGTCAACCATCAATATCGTAACTCCAGACATGGCTCCTCCTTGATCATAAAGCGGCAGTCAGCATAACGCCTTTTACGTTCTCTTGCTCCATGGATGTTGTCAGGCCGGGCAATGCTGCTGTTTTGGTTTCCTCTCGCCATGGCCATGCCCTCGTCGGGTATACGTCCTATTCTTGCTGCGAAACAGGCTAGGTACCGGAAAGCGGCACAGCCGGCGTATCGGTTGGTTTACCCGATCTCTTCGCCTTCGGAATATTACCGAAAATCACCCATGAGCCCGGTATATATCGAACCGTCAATTCCACGACGATCCATGAACAGCCTAAGGCTGCCGCAAAACCGCCTGCATACCACAGATGGGTCAGGATCGAGTTCCCCGTGGTTAGCGGGAATTGACGGTAGACGAGGAGAAAGAACGGATGAATGAGATAAATCCCGAAGGATACGGCCCCCAGTCTCTCCAGCGCGGGCGTCCATCCGCGTACCCCGGCCCGGTAGAACAGAATGGCGAACTGGAGCAGGACAAGCGCCCCAAAGTAAGTATGCATATTCCACAGCAGCTCATACAGCGTTGAGTTATATCCGGTTCCGTGAAGACGGTTGTTGTAATAAATGTACACATGGCCGAGACCGGCAGTTGCCCATGCGATCCAGAGCATCGTCCAAGCCGCGATGCGGTAGGGCTGTGCGTTGGCACGGCTGATCACAAGCCAGGCCTTCAGTTTCGGATAATAGATGCCGATAAAAGCGCCCAGCATGAAGTAAGCGATATAGGACAAGGCCCAGCTTCCCTTATTCGGCACCTGCCAATAATACTTATTCATCAGTATAAACGTCCACTGGATCACCAGTCCAATCGGTATCGCCCATTTTGCAAGCTGCGGCATCTTCTTGAACAACCACAGCACCAGCGGAAACAGCACATAAAACTGAATGCTGATAAACACGAAGTACAGATGCGTATACGCTTTGCCGGTCAACAGCTTTTGAATAAAACTCTCCATCGTCTCGCCAAACGGCCTGCCTTGATAATGCAGATAGTGCAGCAGCCCGAAGTAAAACACGGAGAAGAGTGTATACGGGATGATGATGTACAGCAATCTTTTCTTGTAGAATCCGCCGATCAGCTTCTTGGTCGTAGGGCGGTCATAATAATTGTAGAAGAGTACCAGGCTGCTTAGGAATATAAACGTCGGCGTTCCGTATTTCATGAAGATGTTCATAAAATTGTAGATGAAAAAGTATTTGGAGTCCGTCATGGCCGATACGGCATACGAGGTCGAGTGAACGGACAGCACGCCGATAATGGCGAATGCGCGGACCAATTGCAGCTCGGGAAGACGCTCCCTTGGCAGAGAATTCATTTTGTTCATGGCAGTTCCCTCTCATTTCAAAGTCCGAATTTTTCTCTCGTTCCTAACCGAAACGAATTCAATCAGTATAGTAGACATTTCTTAACGCCTTACTTCCAAATTCTTAATAATTGCTTAAGATTCTGGTGCATGCTCCTAATAAAATTCTCCTTGATCCCGAAGAATCCTTGGTCTTACAATAAGAAAATCATCTATCGACGTACTTTCTCAGAAGACAGACCGCGTATAGCGGAAGTTTTTCTTGCGAGATAAGGATGGTAAGCCTCTGAAGCTTATACTTCCTTATCTCTTAAAAATAATCTTTCAGAGTTGGGGTGAGTGGGATGCTGATTAGGATCCTTGCCGTTCGAAGTAGCTAGGCCCGGTCTATCATACTGGACCGGGCCTAGCCGGAATCACAGCAACTGAGTGAACGAATAAGAGACGATCTGTTTTCAGCATCCCATTTTATCTCAATTGAAAAGGTGAACAATATATATGAAATCACAGGAATACAAGTCATTTTATGATATCGTAGGAGCCTTAAACGGCTGGGATTTCGGCAAGGTCCGATGTATCTCGGAAGGCGTGGAGTGGAATTTTTACGATGAGGTTAGCAAGCGGTGCACATCATCGGGCGTTCTGCTGGATATCGGCACGGGAGGCGGAGAGAACTTGTTGTCCATCGCCTCGAAGGCGGCATTGCTGGTTGGAATCGATCTTTCCCATGCGATGATAGAGACTGCCCGGAATAACAAACGGAAAGCTGCGGCTTCCAACGTACGCTTTGTCCAGATGGATGCAGGGATGCTTCAATTCCCGGAGGCGTTTTTCGATTTGATTTCATGCCGGCACTCCCCTTTCCGTGCTTCGGAGGTTGCCAGGGTATTAACCGATGATGGCGTGTTTCTAACGCAGCAGGTTCGCGAATGCGATAAAGCTAATCTTGCCCAAGCCTTCGGCAGAGGACAATCCTCCCGGGAAGACGGCGCTTTAATGGAGGAATACAAGAGGGAACTTCAGCTAGCAGGGTTTCGCGATATCCAATGCGCCGAATACGATGCCGTCGAGTACTATGAGCGTGAAGAGGATCTTATCTTCCTGCTCAAGCACACGCCCATCATTCCCGGATTCGGACAGGAGGAATCGGATTTCCGCATCCTGCAGCAATTCATCGAAGAGCATCGCACAGATCTCGGAATCCGGACGAATTCCGCACGGTTTATGATCGTGGCACGGAAATAGCCGGTCGTCCATGGTTATCCATAACCCGTAGCTTACGGGCTCTTAAACAGAAAAAGCGCACAAGGGGCACAGCCCTTGGCGCTTTTTTTAGAAATCGGCGTCGTATATTATCTCAGCATGATGGAACCGCCGTCCACCATCAGCGTTTGGCCGGTCATGTAATCGGAATCGGAGCTGGCCAAGAACACGGCCACGCGACCGATATCCTGCTCGGGATCGCCCATTTTTTTGAGCGGAATCTTATCGACCATTTCTTGATACGCTTCCGGAAAGGCCTGCTTCCACTGCTCTACGCCAGGCGTCAGCGCGATCGGACTGATCAGATTGACATTGATGCCGTCCGCTCCCCACTCGTTGGCAGCCACGCGTGACAGTCCCCGGATCGCTTCTTTCGCTGCGGCATAGGAGGCCTGGTTCACCATGCCGGACAGTCCCGCACCGGATGCAAAGTTGATCACCTTGCCCTTGGCTGCTTTCAGATGAGGATAACATTCCTGCATGAAAAAAAACGTCGGATAGAATCCGGTATTGAACGACAATGCCATCACTTCATCGGTTGTTTCCACAATGGGTACCTGCTTGGACACATGCGCGTTGTTGACGAGAATATCCAGTCTTCCATAGGTGCTCACAACGTCATCCACGATACCTTTAATCGAGGCTTTATTCGTAATATCGCCGTTAATAAACATCGATTCGCTATATGCCCTCAGCGCTTTCTCCGTTTCGCGACCCTTATCCTCATTCACGTCCACGATGACGACCTTGGCGCCTTCCTTGGCCATGGCCAGAGCCATGCCGCTGCCGATTCCGCCGGCACCCTATAGCTACTTTGTCTTTCAATTTCATGCTGTATACGCCTTCCTTCTCGAAAATGATAGCCTCACTATCAAAGATAGATCATTTCGCGGAAAATTTCAAATTTAAAGGATCCATGCAAAAAAAGCAAGCCCCTCAACCATGGAGGAGCTTGCCGCTTACGTGTTCGACAGGGTCAACTAAAGACCCGTGAAGCTATTCGTCATTAGCCGTTAACCAGCAGTTCTTTCAGCTGCTTGATCTGCTTGCGTTCGCCCGCAAGCACCAGCGTCGATCCCGCTGTCAGGATGTCGTCCGGACCGGGATTGATTTTCTGCTCTTTCTTGTTCACAATCGCTAATACATTAGCGCCAGTACGTTGACGAACCTGAAGCCCTGCAATGGATTGTCCCACGCATTTGTAATGCGGCTCGATTCGCGCCCATTCGATAATCAAATCTTCGAGCGTCACTTCGATGGTCTCCAGCGCTTTCGGTTTATACGTCATGCCGCCGATAATGCCTGCGATTTGTCTTGCCTCGTCATCCTCTAAGGTAATCTGGGAGATGGTCTCCTCAGGATCGTCATCTTCAAAGTGGTACAGTTCTCTGCGGCCATCGTCATGAATAACAACAACCAGCTTATCCCCTGATCTCGCCTGAATAAGGAACTTCTTCCCGATACCCGGCAGATCAGATTCGCGAATAATACTCATGTGTAAATCCTCCGTTCTGGGGTTAATTCAATCTCTAGATTATATAGATTAGTTGGAAGAAAGTAAATCATCCCGGGCTTCCCTATGCATTCCTTTTTTTCACTTTCTCCACTGGATCGCTCCATTTGAATATTTTATTCATTCCACGGTACACGCGCTTCGACTCTTTCGCCAGGAGTGGCCCAAGAATCGCGAGAATCAGAACATAGAGGGCCGAGAATGGTTTCAGCATAGCGGACAGTCCGCCGGCGAGTCCCAGATTCGCAACGATAATCGTAAACTCCCCGCGCGCCATAATAGTCAATCCGATGTTAAGCGACGATTTATGCGATAGTCCGGCCTTGCGTCCCGCTATCATGCCTGCGACTAGGTTGCCGATTATGGTCAGTACCACAGCGCCAAGAGCCAGCCATAACGCATTCCCCAGCGTGGTCGGATCGATGCCGAGACCGAAGCTGAAGAAGAAGATCGCTCCAAAGAAATCACGGAAAGGTATGACCAGCTGCTCGATCCGTTCGCTATGATCCGTCTCCGATAAAGCCAGTCCGAACAGCAGCGCGCCGATCGCTTCAGCTACGTGCAGCGTCTCCGAAAACCCGGCAATAAAGAACATGGACGAGAACACTACGATAATGAAAATCTCGCTGGACGTAATATTCAGCAATTTGTTAAGTATGGGCGGACCTTTTCTCGCAATAACAAAGAACAGCAGCATGTAACCTATGGAAATGCAAACCGAGAGGATCGTTGCTCCTATCGATGTAGCCCCGCCTAACAGCAGTCCCGACATAATCGATAAGAACACGGCAAGGAAAATATCATCGAACAAAATCATGCCGAGTATGAGTTCCGTCTCCGCATTCCCCGTGCGCCGCAGATCCACAAGCACCTTAGCGACGATGGCGCTGGAGGAAACCGACAGCATCCCTGCAATGATCAGCGTCTCGTACAGAGGCATGTTGATCACGAAACCGTAAGCCACACCCAGCACGAAGTTTAATACTACATATACGGTTCCGCCTACCACAATGTTTCGTCCGGACTTGATCAATTTTTGAACCGAAAATTCAAGACCAAGGTAAAAGAGCAGGAATAGAATACCGATCTGTCCCAGAAAATCGATGATCCCCTGGCTCTCGATGAACTTAAAGTCAAGAATCCCTATCGTTGGTGCATGCGGACCGACAAGCATCCCAAGCACAATCAAGAACGGTATGATCGAGAACTTGAGCTTTCCAGCAATTACGGAGGCTATAGCAACCAGAATCAGAGCAGTTCCAACCTCAAACATCATATGGTCCATAGAAGACCTCCTCCTCCTCAAATTTGACTTCTGGCAATCATTACTATTATACATAAAAATGCATACATTTACAAAGGAACTGCAATATATTTGCTTGATTGCCTTTTATGCAGGAAATGGCGTCATTTAAAAACAGGCTTATTTTTATTAGCGATTTCATTGTTTCCAAAAAATATAAAATCTATCCACAATCGCATTCAAGCTTCATTTAATGAATGAATATACATATTACTGCATACAATACCAGGTAAAAAAATCCATTATTTTAAGCAGCTTATTCAATCTCTCCCTGGTTTTCGTTTTTCTTATGCGCACGAAAAAAAGCCCCGCGGCTGCAACTGCGGGGTTTTGCTTCTTCTTTGCACTATTATTTAAACCAGCCTTTTTCCTTAAAACGCGTGATCGCTTCGATCCGGTTGCTGACGCCAAGCTTATCGAGAATAACGGAAATGTAATTACGCACGGTTCCCGTGGTTATAAACAGCTGATTGGCAATTTCCTTCGTATTCTTGCCGTCCGCGATGAGGCCCAGCACTTCCTTTTCCCGCTCCGTCAGCGGATTCTCTTCACCGGAATACGCTTCATCCACCAGCTCGGAGGCGTATATGCGCCTGCCTGCCATAATGCTGCGAATGGACGCGGCCAGCTCCTCGCTTGGGCTGTCCTTCAGCAGGTAAGCGTTGGCCCCCGCTTTCACGGCACGCTCGAAATACCCGGGCCGGGCAAAGGTCGTCAAGATCATCACCTTGCAGCCATAACCCTTGATCTCCTCGGCGGCTTCAAGACCGTTCATGATCGGCATCTCAATATCCATGATGCAGATATCCGGCTTATGAAGTTTGACAAGCTGTACGGCATCCTTGCCGTTGCCCGCCGTCCCGACCACCTGCATATCCTCTTCCAGATCCAGCAGTGAGGCCAGGGCTCCAAGCAGCAGCCGCTGATCTTCGGCAATGACGATTCGGATCATATTCCCGCCTCCTTATCCGGCATTCTGAGCACATTAGGGACTCGAAGGACAAGCGTAGTCCCCTCGCCTGAAGTAAACTCCATGCTTCCGTTCACGAATTCTAGCCGTTCTCTCATTCCCCGCAGCCCGTTGCCACGGTTTTTCGCGTCCGTGACGAACCCGGTTCCATTGTCCTTCACCCTGGCAATCAGATCCGTTTCCGTGGATTCGATCACAATGGAGCAGGTCGTGGCATTGCTATGCTTCACGATGTTATTCACTGCCTCTTTCAGGCACATGCTGATCACGTTTTCGTTCATTAACGACAGATTCTCCGGCTCCACCGTCCCCTCAAAGGTCAACTCAATCTGCGCCGCCTTCAGGATTTGCCGAATACGGAAGATTTCATCCGCAAGCCGGGTCCCCCGCATCCGCGTCACCATCTCCCGCACTTCCTTCAGTGCGGTTCGGGCTGTCTGACGGACATCGTTGATCTCGGCTTGGGCCCTTTCCATATCCTGCTTCATCAGTTTGCCGGCCAAATCGCTTTTGAGGCCAATAAGAGACAGCTTTTGCCCCAGCGTATCATGCAAATCCCTCGCAATGCGCTGACGTTCCTCCAGCTTCACCAATTCCGATATCCGTTTGTTGGCATCCTCCAGCTGGCCCTGCAGCTGATCGTTCTTATTTCGGTTATAGTTTGTCACAGGGAGCAGAATAACGCCTACCACGCTCACAAGCACGAACGGCAGCTGCGTGATAAAGAACGGATTCCGCGTTAACAATCCATAATTGACCGTAATGATGGTCGTAACCAAGTGGATGGAGTACAGCGTGATAAACCCGGCCTTATTCTTGATGTTCCCGATGAAGAAGGCGAGGAACAGCGAGAAATAGATATATCCGAATACCACGGACATCGTAACCGATATTAAAATTTGCAGACTCGTCCAGAAATAGACGAGCCAGCCTTTGGACAGAAATGACAGCACATAGAAAGCGAAGAACATGACGATCATCAGAACGCCGATCACGATCTGATAGGTCGAGGTCGAGCGAAAGATGAAATAGAACGGAAGGATGTAGAAGACAACCCATACGTAAGGGCTCAGTCCCGTGCTTTTATGAAAGATCTGATACCATTTCTGCATGGAGTCCCACCTTCTGTCGATTCAAGCTTCATTCATTTACTAGCCTTAGCGAATCCGTGATCCATTATTGCAGCATGACTCAGCGGCCTATTCGCCCTGCACTCTGGGTCTTGGGCTAGACAGGTTCTTCTCCGCCTTCGTCAATGCGGATTCCTGCGGCTTGCGAAGCGACTGACGCGCTTCCTTAAACGTGATAAACACCTTTTTATCTTCATCCCACAGACGGAAACGAATGGATTTCAAACTGGTCTTCAGCGTAATCGTGGTTGCCTTCTGCAGCGGGGGAGCGGCTTCATGCGCCTTCTCCAAGTTATAGTTAGGCACCTTCGGGCTCAAATGGTGGACATGATGGAAGCCAATGTTGCCCGTGATCCATTGCAGAACCTTCGGAAGTTTGTAATAAGAGCTGCCTTCTACGGCTGCATTGATATAACTCCACTCTTCATCATGCTCATAATACGTTTCCTCGAATTGATGCTGCACGTAGAACAACCAAATGCCAAGCATCCCGGAAACCATGAAGATCGGAGCTTGAACGAGCAGAAATGCCTGCCATCCGATCGCCCAGCACAGCAATGCATACAAAGCGACAATCAAAATATTCGTTGTATAGTTACTGATCTTCTCCTTGCGTCTCGCGCCTTTGCGGTTGAAACGATAGGAGATCAGAAATATGGCGATGGGACCCAAACCGAACATCACGATCGGGTTGCGGTAGACGCGGTAGTACAGACGCTGCCAAAAGGAAGCTGCCCCATATTCTTCAACGGTTAATACCCACATATCGCCGATTCCCCGCTTATCGAGATTGCTGCTCGTCGCGTGATGAATCGCGTGAGTGTTCTTCCATTGCTCGTAAGGGCACAGCGTAAGCACGCCCGTAATCGTGCCGAGAATTTTGTTAGCCTTGCGGCTCTTGAAGAAAGATCCGTGACAGCAGTCATGGAATATGATAAACGTCCGGACAACAAACCCCGAAGCAATCACGGCTATGGGAATGGTTAGCCAGTACGATACGGATAAGCTTAAATAGGCTGCATACCATAGCAGTATCAAGGGAACCAGTGTATTGAAAAGCTGACCTATACTCGCCTTCGTGTCAATTTCTTCATAAGGGGCAACGTTCTTTTTCAAGCTGGACAATTTGTTATCGGGCTTAGCCATAGTTGTCTTCCTCCTCGAAATGAAGCGCAAGGACGTTATCAAGTTATCACGCACTTGTCTAAATTAAGTATATATAGAATGTCATGCGCGTCGTAGTCATAAACGTCATTTCGGGAGTATGACAAATATCATATATCGGTGCGGGAATCCGCCGGGAACCGCAGTCCGATCTGGCTTCTGGCTTCCTGCATAATTTCGGCCGTGATGAGCGAGTTGGCATGGGTGTTGATTGAACTTTCCCGTTCGCCGCACCGGATCAAATCGATAAATTCCCGGGCCTCGTAATACATCGATTCATGCGTTTGCAGCTGGGTCACGTTCTCGACGGTGCCGTCTCTGTAGCGGATCTTCACATCGTACGGCTGATTGATTTTGTCGATGATCATCGTGCCGTTCTCGCCCTGAATTTCGGTTGGGGCGGAGGAATCGCTGATTTTGGAATGCATGATGACGGCATCCATCTCGGGATAGGACAACAGAAGACTGCCTTCGCCGTCAACCCCGGAAGACAGCATGTAGCCGGAAGCCTTCACCGTGTCCGGTTTTCCGAACAGGGTCACCATCGGGTACAGGCAATAGATCCCCAAATCCATCAAAGAACCGTTGGAATATTCAGGGTTGAACGCATTCAGCACCGTCCCCTGCTTGAACGCGTCATAACGGGAGGAATATTGGCAATAGCTTGCAAAATAACGCCGAATCGGACCCAGCTTGTACAGGTTGTCCCGGACGGTCTTGAAGTTCGGCATCAGCGTCGACTTCAATGCCTCCATCAACAGAACGCCATTGT
Organism: Paenibacillus sp. HGF5; assembly: GCF_000204455.1. Lineage (NCBI taxonomy): Bacteria > Bacillati > Bacillota > Bacilli > Caryophanales > Paenibacillaceae > Paenibacillus > Paenibacillus sp. HGF5. Next base: position 43,040 of record NZ_AEXS01000018.1, read on the forward strand.
TCTTCGCGGCTTCGATCATGGCGGCCACTTCGACCGCGTTGGAAGCCATCGGCTTCTCGCAGAGGACGTGCTTCCCGTGGTTCATGCATAATATCGCCTGGTCCACGTGATAGGAGTTCGGACTCGCAATGTATACCGCATCAATTTCGTCATCCTGCACCATCGCCTCAAGATCCGTGTAGACCTTGGGATCCGCGTACTTGGCCGCAAAAGCCCTGCCCTTCTCTTCCGTACGGGAGTATACGGCAGCCAGAATAAATTCTTCCGTCTCCAGTGCCGACTGGAGAAACCTCTCGGTGATCCAGTTTGTGCCGATAATGGCAAAACGGATGTTCATCCCTTATCCCTTCCCTTCTTCTTTTTATTCCTGTTTGATCTTTGTCGTTGGCTTACATCCATCCTTCAAAAGCCGAAATTCGTTCGCGTGCCGAATCCGGAATCGGCGTACTCTTGCCTGAAGCGGTCTCGATGAGCACGATGGTTCCGCGACCGGCTGCCTTCAAGGCGCCGTCCACTACGATCGCATATTGAATGTCCATGGAAGATCGTCCGATCTCAGCCACCCGCACATGAAGCCTAAGCGGGTCCTTCAGGTACATTTGCGCCAAATACTGGCATTCGAGATCCGCAACAACCGACACCTTTTGATCGCCGAACAGCTCGTCGGTCAATCCCAGATTCTCGAAATATTCAATGCGTCCCTGCTCAAAATACATGAAATAACTGACGTTATTGACATGACCCAGCATATCCGTTTCGCAGTACCTAATCTTTATCGGAATGTCAAAGTGAAACGTGTCCAGCCAGGACTTGGGATCCGGTTGTATGAAGGTTGTTTTTTTCATGATGAGTCCCCTTTCTCTTTATAAGAGGGAAATGTATGTACAATGCTAAACCAGTCTTCTACAGGATAATGAATACCCGCTGCGTCCGTCAACTAAATAACCAAATGATGGATATTCTCCTGGATTGGCTTAGAATATGGCTCTGAATTCAATTCCCTCCCATAGGTTGCCACCCTTAGAAGCGATCCATGAAAAAAACCATCCGCCCCCTGATTTAGAATCACGGGTGGGATGGTCTCGATAGCATGAATGGAACTAGCTGGGTCAAATCATGTCCCGATTCGTCATCAATGTCTCTTCTTATAGTAGGTTAAGGCCAGCGCCAACGCCAGCACCGAGCCCTTGACGATATCCATCGCATAATACGGCACGGACAGCATGATCAGACCGTTTTGCAATATACCGATCAACACAGCGCCGACAAAGGTCCCGAGCGCGTTCGGCTTGCCGGCTCCGAAGACGGAATATCCGATGAAGGTCGCGGCAACGGCATCCATGAGATAAGGTCCGCCGGAGTTGACCTCGGCCGTCATGACGCGAGCCCCGAGGATGATGCCGCCGACGGCGGCAAACAATGCGGAGACCAGATAAGCGATCAGACGGTATTTACTCACCGGGATCCCGGATAGAGCCGCCGCTTCGCGGTTGCCCCCGATCATGTACATGTACCGTCCGTGTTTCGTATAGGTCAGGAACAGATGGACCACGAGGACCACGAGAACCATAATGATAATGATCCATGGCACCTGCCCGATCTTCTCGAACAGCGCCGGGATTTTACCGGTGGCAAAGTCCCCGCTCGGCATGATCATATTCTGGGAGATGGTAGCGCCCCGGGTATACGTCAGGGCAACGCCCTGGAAGATAAACATCGTCGCCAGGGTCATCAGCATGTCGTCGATCTTGAAATTGATGACCAGAAACGCGTTGATCAGCCCGACGGCCAGGCAGAACAGCAGCGTGAGGCCGATGCCGATGCCGATGTTTTGCCCGTGCCAAACGAACAGGGATATGACCAGCGCGTTTGCCAGGGAGGCCGTCGAGCCGACGGATAGGTCAAAGCCGCCAACGGCGAGCGATACGGTCAAACCTACGGCAATGATCGTCACGATCGAGATCGAACGGAGAATGTTAATAATGTTGCTTGTATTCAAAAAGTTGTCGGCAACGGTCCCGAAGACGAGAATAAGTACGAATACCGTAATCAACGTGCCGTATTTATATAGAAAATCGAATGCGAAGCTAGCCGCCGGCTTCTCCTTAACAGGTCTTGCTGTATTCATGTCAACCCGCCTCCTGTGCAGTAAAGCAATAATTCCTCTTCATTCGTTGACCGCGTTGTCAGCTCCTTCGTGATGCGGCCGTCATACATCACATACACCCGGTCGGTGATGCCCACGATCTCGGGCAGCTCGCTCGTAGCGTACAGCACGCATTTCCCCCGCTTGGCCAGCTCGGCCACCAGCTTAAAAATATCCCGCTTCGCGCCAACGTCAACGCCCTTGGTCGGTTCATCGAAAATATACACGTCCGCGTCGGCCAGCAGCCATTTGCCGATCGCCACCTTCTGCTGGTTGCCCCCGGACAGGTTTCTCACCCGCGCTCTCTCGCTCGGAGTTTTGATCCCGAGCGATTCGATCATCTCTCTCGCCGCCTGTTTCTCCCTGCCAAAGCTTAGCCAGGAGCCCCATTTGGAAAATTGGGACAGCACCGCGGCCGTTAAATTGACGGACACCGGCTCTTCCACGAACACGCCTTCCCGGCGGCGCTCCTCGGGTACGAGCGCAATGCCGTTCCGCACGGCATCATGCGGCGAGCGGATGCGCAGCTTTTTTCCATCCAGTATCATCTCGCCGGTTGACGTGCCGGAAGCCCCGAATATCGCCCGGCACAGCTCGGTTTTCCCGGCCCCGACAAGGCCTGCCAAACCGACGATCTCCCCTTGGCGGAGGCACAGATCAACGCCGTTGATTTTGCCCGGGTCGTACATGCCCTTTACCTCTAACCGCGCAGGACCGATGTCTCGCTCGATATGGGGAAACTGCTGATCCATCTTGGAGCCCAGCATGTATTCCACCACTTTTGGCTGATCGATATTCGCGATGCGGTCGCTCTTCACCAGCAGACCATCCCGCATGATCGTGATGTCGTCGCAGATTTCGTACAGCTCCGGCAGCCGGTGCGATATGAAAATAATGCCGACTCCGTCCTGCTTCAGCTTGCGCACCAGCTTGAACAGCTGCTCCGTCTCGCTATGGCTGAGCGGCGCGGTCGGTTCGTCCAGCACCAGAATGCGGCACTGTTTGGAGACGGCTCTGGCGATCAGCACCATCTGTTTCTCCGCCAGCGTCAGCTCCGAAATCAGCTTTTTGACCGGGACCCGGATATTCATCCGCGCAAGAATCGATTCGGCTTCCCGATGGAGCTCCTTCCAGCGGATCAAGTGCCGTTTGCCCATATCGTGAACGGTCCGGTCGAGCATGATGTTCTCGCCGACCGTCAGGTTCGGAATGAGCGCCGTATCCACCTCTTGGTAGACGATCTGAATGCCCAGGTCCTTTGCTTCCTTCGGTGAACGGATGTCTGCCTTGCTCCCATTGATCCAGATTTCGCCCTCGTAATGGGTATACGCTCCCGATAGGATCTTCATTAAGGTAGACTTTCCCGCGCCATTCGCTCCGATCAACGCATGAGCCGTCCCCGCGGTCGTCTGAAAATCAACATCGGTCAACGCCTTAACGCCTGGAAAAGAGATCGATATGTGCTTCATTTGAAGTAAGGGTGCCGCTCCCGAATTGTCGGTCGAGCTGGCAGTTGTTGGCTCCATCACGCTTCGCAAGTGTATTCTTCCCTTCAAATAGGATAGGGCGCCCCTATCGATGACCGACAAGAGCGCCTGTATGAATATTGCTGTTTATTTGCCGCCTGCTTCTTTCAATGCCTTCATCCAGTCCTCTTCGAATTCCGTGCTTGTTCCCCAGCTCGGGATAATATCCGCCAGGTTCACCATGTTGACCGCTTCGGTAGCACCCTCAAGGCCGGAGCGCTCGATCAATACAGGCTCCAGATTATACGTAGCAGGTGTTTCCTCGCCTGCAATCTTCTTCGCCAGCAAACGAACGTTGATGGCGCCGATCATCTTCGGATCGACGGCTGCGGTAGCCACCCAAGGGCTGTCCGGTTTCTGGATCAGCTCCAGGTCCGCGTTGGATACGTCGATGCCGTAAATCTTAACCTCGCTGCGTCCCGCTTCCTCCAGCGCTCTGGCCGCGCCGATGGCGAATGCATCCCAGGTTGCGAAGATTGCATCGATTTCGCCCTTCGGATATTTCGTCAGGATAGCGGATACCGCGTTTTGCGTTTCCAAGGAAGTCTGGTCACTCGCTACGCCGAAACGCTCCACTTCCTTAATGCCCGGGTTGTTCTTCAGCGTTTCCTGGTATACGGCATTACGACGCACCATCGGCGGGAAGCCGTCTACCCAGAGGTAAACGATGTTGGCCTCCGGCCCTTGCTCTTCAATCAGCTTGTCCAACGCCAGCTTCGCGAGCTGCTCGTCATCCTGCGATGTCTGGGTCACCCCTGCAATGTCACCGATCTCCGGCAAGGAGTCGAAGGTGACGACCGGAATTCCCTTTTCGGTAATCTTCTTCACGTCCTGAACCGATGCAGGATCGTCGCCATGCGATATGATAAATCCATCGTAGTCGCTGTCAATGGCTTGGGCGATCGCATCATGGAATTTGGCGGAGTCTCCGTTCGCCGAGAAGGTATCCACCTTAAACCCGAGTGCCTCGCCTTCCTGCTTCGCCCCAGCCAAAAATTGAGCCGTATGGTCATCGCCCCCGATTTTCCGAACGACCATCAGTTTCACCGGAGCCTTCTCGGCAATGCCTGCCGGCAGGTTCTCGACCTTGTCCGCCAGATTGCCCGACCCGCTGCCGCCGCCGCTGCCCGATTCGGCGCATCCGGTCAATACGATCACAAACGCCAGCGCCAGCGCCGATAATTTCCTTACATGTTTCATGGCTTTCATGTTCTCTCTCCCCCTGTTTTCCGTAAAAAAGACGAATATTAATTAATACAAGTAATCCTATAGGATTTAAAAGGAGGCGTCAACCATTATTTTTTCGCTTTAATGCATTACACCACATACGCAAAAAAAATGAAAGTGATTTCTAACATTTCTAATTGTATCGGCAGCCACGAACCCATATTTCATACCTATTGCCATTCTCATATAAAAAAAGAGCTCCGGGCACGACATTCGCGCCCAAGCTCTTTCCATTAGGAGCACGGATTCCGTGCATCCAGCGTTTGTTACATTCAGCTTCATTTCTAAACCAACCGTTAGCCCAAAGAAACGCCCATCGTTTCGAGCCAGGCCTTCGCGATCAAGCCGTGTCCGGCCGGTGACGGATGCACGCCGTCCGGCGCCCAGAAGGCAGCTTCGCGCCGGACCGACGCCGCAGCGAACAATCCGTCCAGCGGCACCAGCAGGGCTCCGTATTCCACCGCCAATTCGCGGACCGCCGTGATTTTCGGATCCAGATCCTCACGCCAAGCTCTCCGATCCTCCGGATGAGGCAGCACGAACGGTTCAACCAGAATCAGCTTGGCGTCCAGCGCTTCTTTCGTCCGTTCGATCAATTTGCGGTACCCGGCTTTATAATCCTCGGTGCTTGTCGGGTCCCCGCTATCATATCGGCGCCAAGTGTCGTTGATTCCGATATAGATGGATACCCAGTCCGGCTTCAGGTCCAGGCAATCCTCCTGCCATCTGTTATTCAAGTCGACGACCCGGTTTCCGCTGATCCCTCGATTCAAAAAGGTAACGTTCAACTCAGGAAATTTCATGCCGAACAACGAGTCGATCAATAGCGGGTAGCCGTTCCCCAAGCTGCCGGAAAAGTTGCGGTCGCGACCGCAATCCGTAATGCTGTCCCCTTGAAATAATACGACATCCCCTTGCTGCAAACGATTCATTCCACTTCCTCCTCATCGGTATGTTGCTATTGTGCGTACACTTGGAAATTCGTAGGCTCATGTATCGTGAGAACGCTTCCTAACATTTAAATATTTGCCGTGCAGGGCCTCAATTCCTTTTTATGAGCACTGCAAATCGCCGATTCGGATCTTTTTTGGATAAAAAAATCTGCCCCGACTCCGGTCGGGACAGGTTCTATTCGATTAGGCTCCGGTCGGCATGGCCACCCAGTGGCCCTCCGATACTTCCACAAGCTCGGAATGCTCCAGATTATATTTATCCTCTCCGGTGCGTTCTTCCAGCAGGACCCGTTTCTTCTTGGATTCGATCTTCGGATCGGGCACCGGAATCGCCGCGAGCAAGGACTTCGTATAATCATGCTGCGGATTGGAGTAGAGCTCCTCGCTTTCCGCGAGCTCGACGATCTTGCCCATATACATAACGGCAACGCGGTCGCTGATATGCTTCACCATCGACAGGTCGTGCGCAATGAACAGATAGGTCAAGCCCAGACGGTGCTGCAGCTCCTCCAGCAGCTTCACGATCTGCGATTGGATCGACACGTCGAGCGCGGAGAGCGGCTCATCGCACACGATGAATTTCGGTTCTACCGCCAGCGCCCGCGCAATCCCGATCCGCTGTCGCTGGCCGCCGGAGAACTCGTGCGGGTAACGCGTCGCATAAGCCGGATCCAGTCCGACCATATCCAGCAGCTCCTCGACCCGCTTCTTCCGCTCCTGCTTGCTGCCGGTTAACTTATGGACATCCAGCGCTTCGCCGATAATGTCCACGACCTTCAATCTGGGATTCAGCGAAGCATACGGATCCTGGAAGATCATCTGCATGTGGCGCCGCATGGCCTTCATTTCCGAAGGGGAGAGGCGATTCACGGACATCCCCTGATACAGCACTTCTCCGCCCGTCGGCTGATGAAGTCGAAGGATGGCTCGTCCCGTCGTTGATTTTCCGCTGCCGGATTCGCCGACGACCCCGAGGGTCTCCCCCGCCTGAATATGAAAGCTGATATCATTCACCGCTTTAAGCACGTTCCCTTTGCCCATATCAAAATACTGCTTCAAGGATTTCACCTCTAACAGCGGTCCTTTGTAATCCGTGCTCGGCACGATTATCGGCGCCGGCTTCGCTTTCTTCTTCTCGTCGAGGCGCGGAAGCGCGTTTAACAGCTTCAGGGTATAGGGATGCTGAGGATTCTCGAAGATCTCCTCCGTCGTTCCCGTCTCCACGATCACGCCGTCCTTCATCACCGCCACGCGGTCGCACATACCGGCCACGACGCCGAGATCGTGCGTGATCAATATAATGGAGGAACCGAAGCGCTCCTGCATATTTTTCATCAGATTGAGGATTTGGGCCTGAATCGTTACGTCAAGCGCCGTCGTCGGCTCGTCCGCGATCAGCAGCGCAGGTCGGCATGCCAGGGCGATGGCGATCATCACCCGCTGCCGCATGCCGCCCGAGAACTCGTGCGGGTATTGATTATACCGCGCTTCGCTGTTCGGGATGCCGACCAGCTTGAGCATTTCAAGCGCCTGCTGCTTCGCTTCCTGCTTGGACAGCTTCTGGTGTTTGACCAGACTTTCCGATATTTGTTCCCCGATGCGGATGGTCGGATTCAGCGAGGTCATCGGATCCTGGAAAATCATCCCGATATCGCGTCCCCGGATGCTTTCCATCTCCTTCTCGGTTTTCTCGGCCAGGTTCTGGCCAAGGAACAGGATCTCTCCATCCTTCATATAAGAAGGCGGGGAAGGCAGCAGCCGCATGATCGAGCGTGCCGTGACGCTTTTGCCGCTCCCGGATTCTCCGACGATTCCGAGAGTCTCCCCTTTCTTCACTTCAAAGCTGACCCCACGCACCGCGTGAAATTCTGAATCACGGGATTGAAAGGCCACGCTCAAATTTTTAACCTGCAATATCGGTTCCAACTCTGCTCACCTGCCATTATGCTTATGTCATTAAAGTAATATACTCTACAACTCTTATAATCTATTGACTTTTAAAATAGGCTAAAATAAAATATACTATATCACTCGGAATAATGCAATTTGAAACAAGGAGGAAAGGCACCTTATGGGGGGGACAGAAGCAGCAAGACCAAACAGACTCATAAGTTCGATAAGCAGCACATACAGTAAGATCCTTCTGAATCCTTCTTATAGATACTTACTATTATTACTGGGAGCGCCCGTGAATCTCGTGGTCTTCCTATTTTATTTGGTTCAGCGGAAGAAGGATGACTACGCGGCCGCTGAGAGCCGCATACGCAGCGAGATGCTGGCCGCCGGATATCTGGAGGCCCTTCGCTCCGAGATGATGGAGCAGCAGAAACGCAAGCATGAGTTTTTCAAGCAAAAAATCAGCGAGGCTCAGCTCCGGCAGGAAGTCGACAAGATCGCAGAGGCAAGGTTCCGTGAAGTCCTCAAGGATCGGACCGCCAAGGACCTGAAGCTGAACAATCGCAAACGGCTGACTCTGGCCGATACGTTCGGTTCTCTCATCGAGAACCCGTTGTTCTTCATTATATCACTTATTCCGGGCTTGCTGATGTACATCCTTATTTTTTTGTACAGCAATCCCTATCTGAAATATATTTTGGAGAGACTCGTGATGACGGTATTCGTTATCTTTGGCGTAGCGGTCCTCGTCTTTACGATTCTTCACTTGTCGCCGTTTAACCCCGCGGCCAACATATTGGGCGAGACGGCAACGCCGGAACAGATCGCGGCTTTCAACAAAATGCACGGACTCGATCAGGGCTATCTGACGCAGCTGTGGAACAACATTAAAGGCATCGCATATTTCGATCTCGGCAAATCCTTCTCGGGCAACGAAGAGATTACCTCCAGCATCGCCAGAAAGTTTCCGATCACGCTGACCCTTACGGTCATTTCGTTGATCCTCGCGATTGCGATCGCATTGCCGATCGGGATTATCTCGGCCACGAGACCGAATTCGTTCTTTGACTATACGTTTATGTTCATCGCGCTGATCGGGCTGTCCATTCCGAACTTCTGGCAGGGACTGATCTTCATTCTGAATTTCTCGATCAAGCTGCAGTGGCTGCCCGCCACCTTCAATCCGGAGAACTGGCTGTCCATGATCATGCCGGTGATCGTGCTCGGGACGGGACTTACCGCTTCGGTGGCCCGAATGACGCGCTCCTCCACGCTGGAGGTCATTAATGAAGATTATATGATCACAGCCAGAGCGAAGGGGCTCGGCAAGCGCACCATTCTGATGAAGCATGCTGTCCGCAATGCCATCATTCCGATCATTACCGTCATCGGACTTCAGTTCGGCGGGATGCTCGGCGGTTCCGCCGTTACGGAGAAGGTGTTCAACATCAGCGGTATCGGCAGCTACATCGTGGATAAACAATTTATCCCTGACATCCCGGCCATCATGGGCGGCGTGGTTTACACCGCCATCACCATATCGCTGGTGAACGTCATCATCGATATCTTGTACGCATTCTTCGATCCACGGATCAGATCCAAGATGAAACAATACTAAAGCAGGTGTACTCATGATTAAGAAGCTTCTTTCCAAACAAGAAACCAAACACCAGCTGAAATCCTCACACGAGTACAGTCAAGCCAGCTTCACATGGGTTATCTCTCTGACCTTAACGGTGATCCTGCTTCTGAACAGCTTTGATTTCACTGGGGGAACCATTAAACCGTGGGTGTTCACCGCCTTTGCGGCATATGCACTGTTTACGATCATACAGATCATCATTACGCTGCTGATCCGAAGGGATCTTCAAAGGGACGGAGAAATCCGGCGCTCGACCAGGATCCTGGGTTACGTTCAGCTGCTGAGCATCGTTACGGGGAATCTGTTTACCGTCACGTTCGGTTTCAATCTGATCAAAAAACAGAAGCCTCCCGAATATACGATCGCCGTTTACATGCTGTTAACCCAGCTGTTTGCCATCGCGATATCGGCGCTGAATCTGTTCAAGCCTTACGTCTCGAATACGTTCCTGCCGGCCATGGCCGTGCTTTTGGTTATAGCCGTCATTCAGCTGATTGCGCTTATCCTCGTTGCCAGGTACGTAAAATCGAATTATGCGCATCCAGCATTGACCTGGCTTGCTTTTCCGATCATTCTGACTGCGGCAACGGGCAATATTTTTGCTCTGGTGCTCGGCATCAACCTTCTTGCGAAGATCCGCAAGAACGGCAATCCCGCGATGACCCGCTGGGGCGACGTATGGGTAAAGCTTACTGCCAATTCGACGGCCATGTCCGGACTGTTCTTCGTGATCTTCCTGTTCTGCCTGTCGGTGACCAGTCTGTTTACCTTCGATTACAGCATTGCGATCGATAACAACTACAGCGCCATCCTGCAGCCGCCAAGCCTGGCGTACCCCTTCGGTACGGACAACTTCGGCCGGGATTTGTTCTCCCGGATCGTATTCGGGGCCCGCATCTCGCTGATCGTCGGATTCGCTTCTACGGCGATTCCGGTTGTCATCGGCGGCATTCTCGGTGCCGTCTCCGGCTACTATGGCCGCCATACCGACAACGTCATCATGCGATTGCTGGACGTGCTGTACGCCATTCCGGGCATCCTGCTCGCCATTGCGATCATTGCCGCATTCGGAGCCAATACCGTCAACCTCATTCTGGCGCTCAGCGTAGGGGCTATACCGACTTATGCAAGAACCATGAGGGCGAATGTGCTCCTGGTCTCCACCTTTGAGTACGTCGATGCGGCCAGAGCTTTCGGCTCGAGCAATTTTTCGATTATTTTCAAGCATATCGTTCCCAACTCACTCGCGCCCATGATCGTCAAATCGACGTTAACCATTGGTGCAGCCGTCATCTCGACGAGCAGCTTGAGTTATCTGGGTCTCGGCGTCGAGCCGCATATCCCGGAATGGGGGAATATCCTGAAGATCGGAAGCACGTACCTTGAGACGCATTCGTACCTGGCGATTTATCCGGGTCTGGCCATCATCGCGCTTGTCCTGTCCTTCAACTTTCTGGGCGACGGACTGCGGGATGCGCTCGATCCGAAGCTGGATTAAAGCTTTTCGTGCCATTGGCACACTAACATTGGTTTCAAAAAATATTCTATATATATACAACTCAGGAGGGTATCACCAATGAAAAAGAGTTCCTTGCTGTTATTGTTCCTCTCGCTGGTCATCGTACTGGCCGGATGCAACGTAACAACCAAAGATGATGCACAGCAAAATCAGCAAGAACCAGCGGATACAGCTACAGACACATCCGCTGTTAATATCGAACTGCTTGGCATGAGCTCTAACGAATCCGATGTCAACATCATTCGCGACCAGCTCACCAAGAACGGCTTCAACGTGAAGCTGAATCTGCAGCCGGACTACGGCAGCTTCAAGGCACAGCAGGATGCCGGCAATTACGACATCGCGCTGTCCAGCTGGACAACCGTAACGGGTAACCCTGACTATGCCGTTCGTTCCCTGTTCAAAACCGGCGGCGACTACAGCATTATGTCTGACGAGGAAGTGGACAAGCTGATCGACCAAGCGGCCACGCAAACGCCGGAAGACGCCGCTCAGACTTACAAGCAGCTCGAACAACGTCTGGTAACGGACAAAGCCTACATCGCTCCATTGTACATCTCCCTGAAGAGCCAAGCATTCAACAAGGATGTGCTGGACGAGAATTCCGTTCGTCTTTCGAAATCCCGTTCCCTGCCTTGGGAAGCCGTTGATTTCAAAGACCAATCCAAGCGTGCGACGCAGCCGCTGATTCTGTCCCAATCGATCTCTGAACTGACTTCGCTTGACCCGATCAAGGGCAACGACGGTTCCATTAACATCATCAACACCAACATGAACGTACGTCTGATCAACCTGACCGATGATGACAAGATCACGTCCGAAGGCTCGCTGTCTTATAACCATGCCATCGGCGAAGGCAACTCGGAGTACTACTTCATTCTTAGAGACGACATTAACTTTGCAAAAATCACGAACAAAAAAGCGGAAGATTCCGGCGAGCGCGTAGGCGCGGACGATGTCATCTTCTCCATGAACAGAGCGAAAGACAAAAATTCGGTGCCTGATCATCGTACCTACACGCTTCACGAGCACATCAATACCGTTGAAGCCGTAACCGACCTGAGCGTGCTGGAAAACACCAAGGTTTCCGGCGGCAGCGAAAGCGTCAAGGAAGCGCTGGAAGCCGACTTGGATACCAAGATCGCTTCCCTTGTCGACGACAAGAATCAAGCAAGCACGAAAGACGGCAAATACCAAGTCATCAAATTGACGACAACCGAGCCGTTCCCGCAAGTATTGAACTACCTGGCTCACCAATCGGCCGGTATCGTATCGAAGAAGCAAGTTGAATCCATCAATACGTATGACGTTGAGAAATTCGACGTGAACAAAGACATCCCTTACGGCGATCAGAACACGGTAACCGAAGGCGATAAATACAACAACACGCTGTATGCAAGCGGTCCGTATATCCTGTCTTCCAAAAATGACTATGAAGCCACCTTCTTCAAAAACCCTGGCTACATGAAGGGCACGGAGCACGAACCGAAAATCGAGCAAGTGAAAGTACGCTTTATCAAAGATGCGGACAGCACGCTTTCCGCACTGCGCAGCGGCGAAATCCACCTGTACTACGGCGTGCCTGAAACGAAATACGACGTAGTGAAAGGCGACAGCAAGCTGAAGCTGCAAACGATCGAAAGCAACGCCGTATCCTACCTGCTGTTCAATACGAAGAACCGTGATGTGGCGACAAGCGACGATCTGAGAAGAGCGGTGCTCTACTCGATCAACCAGGATGAGATCCTGGCCTACTACAACAACAACAAAATCAAAGCCTACTCCACCGTCAGCCCAATCGTCAAAACCGGCAACGAGCTGGTAGCCGATCCGGCGAAGGTGAAGGAATTCTTGAGCGCATATAAAGCGAGCAAGTAAAAAAGAGGACGACATTAGCGAAAAGCTGATGTCGTCTTTTTTTGATGCGAGGTTCTGCCGCTTAACTTCTGGGTGGCTCCCATAGCATCGCAATGGGGGTAGTTCTTTGCATCGCTCCGCATGCGGATGATTCTTCCGATCTCTGTTGCCCCCAGATTTCTATGAATGAATGGGCCAAAGTAGAAATCCGGGGGCAAAGGAGACCGCTTCGCTTCTCCAGAATCATTCCGCCTTCTCCGCTGGAGCACTACCTTAAGTAGTCCGTTGTTAGCTCATGTTTCGATACATCTCACATTAGCCATAAAAAGGGACGAATGATAGCCGCGGCGCAGCTACTCTCGCCTTTTTTTGGGGAGGGGGGAGTGAGAGGAAGCCCCCCTGTAATTAACATATACAGGGGGGGCTTACCAAGATTGATGCCTTGGATTACAGGCGCTTGATATCATCTACAAGCTCGGGCAAGCCCTCGCAGAAATAGTGATCGTCGCCCTCGTATTCTCGGGTGACAGCTTGGGGGAGTTGCTTCGCGTAGTGCTGAGCGTGCGCGAAAGGCACCACGGGATCGTGGCGGCTGTGGTACAGGTACAGACTGGATATGCGAGGCAGCATGGTGGCGAAAGAATCAGGCAATCTAAAATCTTCACTCCGCCAATCATCTTCTTTGCCCCAATAGGGGGCGGCGATCAAAAACAGTCCAGAGACGGTTAGCTGGCAGTCTTCTTCCGAAAGATATTTCAGTAGCACGGAGCCGCCGAGGGAATGACCTACCAGCAGCACCTCTCCATTCAATGCCTTGATTTCATTGGCAATCCGCGCTTTCCATAGAGCGTAATCCGGATCCGGCATGCCGGGAGATAAGACATGATAAGCTTCACCGAGCCGTTCTTGTAAATGGGCGATCAAGCCGCTGCTTCCTTGGCCGTTGCCTTGCGGGCCGGCACTATGAATGAACAAAACTTGTTTTTTCATGATCCGTCTCCTTCCTGATCTTTGCTTATGGGTATGAGCATGTCCAACAGGATGTGTACCAACCTAGAATAACTGATAGCAGCATGCCGGACTTCTTTTCGTTTGCTGACATCTGACCCCATCCGACCCGTATCAGAAACTCTCGGCATACTCTTTATCACAGAATAAAGGTATGTCGATATCAAGGTGTCGCCCCCCGGGATCCCCGGCTTATGATGAAGCCGACAAAGAAATGGTTTGCCGTTTCAGTATCAAATTCTTGGCTCCATTAAAGACTAACAAAGCCGCCCCACACCAGAATCGGTTGTAGGGGCGGCTCTTTTTAGCGGATCGATTATAGGATGAATTAAACCGTCAGCACCATTGACGGATCGATGCAATCGGCCATGGACCGAACCTCGGCCCGGCCCGGCTTGCCTGGTACAAATGCCTGCTCCCCGTTATCTCGGCGGCTGAAGGATACGGTCACCGGGATGCCCGGAATCAGGTCAAAGAAGTTATCGCTGTAGAAGCCTTCCGCTTCGGCGGACAGCCAAACGTGGCGTGCAAGCACGTTGCTCTCCAGCACAAACGCCGTACCATCGCTTCCTTCGACTTCTTTTACGCTGATGGCCGGACTGTGCAGACGAAGATGCTTGTCATTCACGAAATAGAATGTTTTGCTGTCAACCACGACTCCATCCTGAAGCCATTGCGCCAGCAGCACGACCTCGGATGGATCATGTCCGTGGAGCAGCTCATCGGCCGCAGCCCGGAATACAACGAGCGACGCTTGCTCTTCCGCACGGATCGGCTGCTCGGATCCGTAGAGCTCTTTTCCGTTAAAATCGAATAACTGAACCTTCAGCGTGCCCTGAACCGCTTCTGAAATATCGGATACGAGATGAACCCGAATCTCTTGTTCCTTGGATTCGACCGAGAGACTGACATCCCGGAAGCAGCGCTTGGCCACGTACTGCAGCGCCTTCCATCTGCCGAGGTAATCCATGCCTGCCCACGAAGCGACCGGCCAGCAGTCGTTCATCTGCCAATACAGCGTGCCCATGCAATACGGCTTGTTGCGGCGGTGGGCTTCAATCGCCGTCTTCATCGCTTCGCCCTGCTGGATCTGGCTCATGTACAGGAAAGCCTCGAAATCCTTCGGCTCGTTATAATATTGATCCATGTAACTCTTGATTAAGCGGTTGCCGGCACCGTTCTTCTGATGAGCCAGCATGACCTTCGACTCCAGCTCCATATCGCGATCTTCCGCATATGTCCGCACCGTCTTCGGTTCCGGAAAGGACTGGAACCCGTACTCGCTCATAAATCGGCCGACGTAAACGTTGTAGTTGTCAAACGGCTCCGTGTTATGCCACACGCCCCAGTAATGAATATCCCCGCTCGTCGTGGAAGGATTGGCGTGCTGCTCCTTGTCATGGCTGAGCGATACCAGCGGGGAGGAAGGCCAATACTCCGCTCCCGGTGCATAACCGGTTACGGCCTCAGGAAGAATTTCGTGGAATACCTTTTCGTAGTCGCTCCAGATCTTTTCGCGGAGCTCCTCGGTATAGTCCTGCTTCCAGCCCCAGCCGCCCTTTTCTTCATAGTGCGCCCAAGCGGAATCAATCTCGTTGTTGCCGCACCAGAGCACGATGCTCGGGTGATTCCTCAGACGGACGAGGTTCTCCTCCGCTTCCAGCCGCACGTTCTCCAGAAACGCCTCGTCGCCTGGATACATGCTGCAAGCAAACATGAAATCCTGCCATACCATGAGCCCGTATTCATCACACAGATCGTAAAAGACGTCTTCTTCATAAATACCGCCGCCCCATACGCGCAGCATGTTCATGTTCGATTCCGCTGCGGACGCGATTTCATGGCGATAGCGTTCCGTCGTCACTTCCGTTATGAAGCTGTCGTTCGGGATATGGTTCGCTCCCTTGGCAAACACAGGCGTGCCGTTGAGCTCGATGTAAAAGGACGTGCCGCGGCTATCCTGTTCCCGTATCAGCTTGACGCTGCGCAGGCCGGTTCGAACCTTTGTCTCCGCAACGGTCCGTTCTGCTTCCGCCAGCTCGGCATGGAACGAATACAGATGGGCCTCGCCCAGGCCGCGGCACCACCACAGCTTCGGCTCGGCAAGTTCAAGGCTCAATTCAACCGAATGACGGCCTTCCTCCAGCCGAACATTCTGTTCCCATGTCTGGCCGCCTGCACTTACCCGAAGCACGCCTTGCCAAGCTTGCTCCGCTGCAATGGTGGCAACGGCCGTAACCCTGGCCATTTCTGCCGTAACCTCATCCTGGCGAATAAACAAATCATCCAGCCTGACTTCGGACCAAGCCTCGAGCCTGGCCTCCCGCCAGATCCCGCTGGTCACGAAGCGCGGTCCCCAATCCCAGCCGTAATGATAAGGCGCTTTCCGGGCAAAAATACTCACTTTCTGGTCGCCCATACCGCCAACCTCGGACTGGTCATTCGAAGCAGGCAGCGGATATCCGAGCTTCTCAAGCTTCGGCAGATCCTCCTGGATAGGGGAACGGAAGCGGATCTTAATCACATTTCCCGAATCCTTGAGCTGCGATTTCACATCGATCCGCCATGAACGAAACATATTATCGGCGGAAAGCACCTTGGCACCGTTCACGAACACATCGGCGTAAGTATCCAATCCGTCGAATACGAGCTCGATGCGGGATTGGGCGCTCAGATTCGAATCCAAATCAAACGACGTCTCATATTCCCAATCCTTCTTATCGATCCACTGTAGGTCATGCTCATTCGTCCCGTAGAAGGGATCGGGGATGATGCCATTCTTCAGCAGGTCGGTATGAACGCAGCCCGGCACCTGGGCCGGAAGCCACTTGGATTCGTCGCACGCTTTGAATTTCCATTGATTTAAAGTCATAACGTTAAAATTCATGATAGTCTCTCTCCATCTCTATATATTGATTTTGATGCGGTTCGGGTCATACTTCATACAGACGTGGCTTCTTTCGCACTTCAGCTCGTTCTCCACTCTACGATCAGCTTCCCGGCGAGCGGCAGCGGCCTATAATTGGCATGCCTTACAGATCAGGCCGTCGGCCTTTCAGATCCGGAAGTTCATCCAGCGTGACCGTAAACGGATGATGATAGGTGCGGATCAGCTGCAACTCATCCGTATACTCTTCGGAATACCTCCGGTTATTTCCTTCCCCTATGAACACAAAGTTTCCATACCATGTGCAATTCCATGCCCACGGGCATCCGTCCTCCTGCATGAGATCGGGGTCGGGTATGACGCCGTTCTCGGTCAGGGCAATGATTTTTGCCGTATCCGTATACGATAAAGCCGTGCGGAACCGCTCGGATTGAGAGCCGTAATCCCGGGCAGGCGGATAAATGTCTTCCCCGATGATATCGACGTAGGAATCGCCCGGATACCAATCCTTGTGCTGCCCGTTCCATACCCAGATCAGGTTGTTCAATTCGTGGTGATGCGTCATGCGCTCGTACATCAGCTTCCAGAGCGCAATGCAAGGCTCGGGGCCTTTGGCTCCCCACCAGAACCATCCGCCGGAGGCCTCGTGAAGCGGTCTCCACAGCACCGGAATGCCGGCATCCTGCAGACGCTTGAGCTCGGCAGCGATCGCATCGATATCCCGGATGATAAGGCCATACTCTTCCGACGAAGGCTCCGACATCGCTCGTGCGATATCAAAGGTTGTCGCATTGGTGTAAAAGCCTCGGCCCCAGGTCCGGTCCGGCGGCAAATCGATCAGATCCTTCGGGGCATTCCAATGCCAGCAGAAGGTCACGATCCCGCCGCGGTCCCACCACTTCATCGCCAGATCCGTATCTTGACGCTCGGCCCCGCGCTCCACCCGGGATGGGGAGTAATTCATGAAATCGAACCCGCCCACGGCCGGGTATTTGCCCGTGACCTCGTGGATCATCTCGAACTCCGGCGTTGACACAACGCCAATCTGCTGCCCGGTCAGCATCCGCTTGCCGTAAATGCTGCACAGATAACCCATTAACCGTTTCGCTTCATCGGAAGCGGCCGGGTTGATCAAGTCCGGCTGAACCTCATAGCGGGTGCTGCTTGCTTTTGTCATGCGATTCACTCCTATCCTGTAATTGCCTTATGGATGAAAGAACCTACAAATTTCCTTCACCGTAACCCAAATGGCACAGCCCAATTCCTGCAGCATACCTATCGGGCAAGCACGATACCTGATCCACGCCCCGCACTCATCCTGCGCACATGGCATCTATCCTGCAATACAATATCTATCCTGCGATATGATACCTATCCTGCAACACGACATCCATCCTCAGCAGCCTCTACCCGACAACCCCCGTACGCTCCACGCTCTCCACAAAATGGCGCTGCACGAACAGATACAATCCGATTAACGGCAGAATGGCCAGCAATATCCCCGTATCCACTACAAGCGCCACGTAGTTCGGATCGGCCTTGGCCGATGAACCGAGCCCCATCAGAGCCGGGAGAAACTGGTTGGCGTCCGCTGGCAGCGAAGCGATCTTCAGCGGCATGAGGGATTGTTCGCTCATAAAGAGCGAGGTATAGAAGGTGTCGTTATACTGCCAGACGAACGAGAACAGCGTCACCGTAATGAGCGGCGGAATCGCATTGGGAAGCATGATTGCAAAAAACGTCTTAATCCCGCCTGCCCCGTCAATCAGCGCCGCCTCCTCAATCTCCTTCGGCAGCCCCCGGAAAAATTGGCGGAAGATATAAATGAACAGTCCGGCCTTAAGCCCGGTGGCCGTGGCCGAAGTGATGATCGATGGCCAGTAGCTGTTCAGCAGGTTGATGCCCTCTTTTCCGGTAAACAAGTGTACCAGCCCCAGAATGTCAAAGCTGCGGAAATGCAAATACATCGGCACCATCAGCGTGCTCATCGGGATCAGGATCGTCAGCACCACCAGGCCGAACAGCAGATTGCTTCCCGGAAAGGTGAACCTCGCAAAGCCATACCCGGCAAGAGCCGTCGACATCGTGGTCAGCAGCATCGTGATGAATACGTAAATCATCGTGTTCAGCAGCAGCGGCCAATAATCCAGCAGGTCGAGCACGATCTTGAAATTATCCAATGTGAAATGCACCGGAATCATGTAGATCGTCGGGTTATAAATATCCTGTTTGTCTTTGAACGCGACGGAGAACTTGGTGATGATCGGATAGATGATGATGAATGTGATGCCGATGATCAGCAGATAGCGGAACGCTGCCCACAGAATCGGCAGCGCCTTGTTCTTGAACCGGTTCAGTCGTTCCTGAGCCGTTTCGTCCGAGCGATCCCGAATCGATGCCATAAGGACCTCCTTTTTTTCCTGCACCCGTCAGTCAGGAATCTCTTTGCCATTAGTTTTGATAAAAGGTTTTCCTTGAGACGATGATTCCCATCAACACCAGCAGCAAGCTGATAACGATGGTATACAGCCACGCCATCGCGGCACTGAGCCCGAAATTCTGCGTCTTGAAGGCCGTCTCATAAATCGTTCGGGTCACGGTGCTGTCCGCGAACGAATCGATGATGGTATAAATCATGTTCGTCAGGATGAGCGGGCTCACCATCGGAAAGGTGATTTTCCAGAACGATTCATAAGCGGTAGCCCCTTCAATCTTCGCGACCTCGTACATCGAGCCCGGCACGGCCTGCAGGGCGGCAAGGAAGATCAGAATCTGCACGCCCGAGCTGCTGATGATATCGTAGATCCTCATGACCGCTCCGATAATATACTCGGTTACGGTAATGGGAAATCCGGCTTCGGATAAGATGCGCACCATCGATAGCACATTGAACTGCCCGGAGGCTTGCCCAAGCTCCTCCGCCACCGTCGCATTTCCGACCAGATTGATCAGACCCGAGGTTTCCGCTGCCGAAATCGCGCCTGACGCCAGGATGACCGGCAGGAAGAAGATCGCTCTCGCAAGGGCTCTCCCCCGGAATTTCTGATTCAGCAGAACGGCCGAGAACAGACTGAAAAACAGGATCAGCGGAACGTCCACCACCATGCCCAGTATCGACTCCGTCAAGATCCGGTTGAAGTTCGCGTCCACGAACAGCGCGGTGTTGAAATTGCTCCAACCTACCGGCTCCAGCTCATAGCCCGTGGGAGAGATGTTCAATTTACTGAAGCTGAACAAAATGGATTGAAACAGAGGCCCGGCAAACAAAAAGATAAAGCCGATCAGCCATGGCGCGATGAAGAGGAGGCCGAGCATGGATCTTTTCTGAGTCAGGGACAATCTCATTTTCATGCCCGGTCACCACCTACAGCGTAATTTTGAGGTTCCACCAGGATCCCGTTAACATTAACCGCTTGATCGGTATAATTGATCAGAATCGAGGCGCCGTTCTCGTACCTTACTTCCACCACGCCGTCTTCATGCCGCTTATGCTCCACCATTCGCTGCGTCCGGATCGGCGCCAGCACCTCGTTCAGCTCTTGGTACAAGGACACCGCTTCTTCGAACCAATCCTTGTAATGGGTGGAGTACATGTCATCGAAACGCGTATACTTCAGCTTCGAGCTTTGTTCATAAGACCACAGGAAATGCGGAGCCGTTCCCAATTCCAGCGACTGCAGGAGCGCTTTGCGCAAATGTTGTTCATTCAGGTTATTGACTGCTGCTCCCGCATAATCCAGGTAGCCGTGAATGACCATTTGATAAAACGGCACGGCTTCATCCGTCAGCCCGAATCCGCTGCTCGACGTCGGGACATCGAGCACGTGGCCCGCATATGGCCAGCTGTAAGCATTAGCACCGGAAACCATCGTATCCGGGTATGCCTCGTGCAGCGCCTTCAGCTGATCGGTCACGATAAACTTCGCGGTTTCCCGGAAAACCACCCGCTGCACCCGGTAATCGGAGCTCAGGACATCGCCCAGGTCCCGCAATGACACGGCCCCCATGCCAAACCGTTCATATTGCCCTGTGAATCGCTCCACGTAATAGGGAAGCTTCGCCGGCGACATCAGGTTGTACGTGCCGTAATACGAGTTCATCCGGTTCGTGTTCCGGTCAAACGGATGCAGCGCTGCCGTTTCCCTGGTCACGAAACGGGAGGCATCGGATGACGGCGTAAACGCACCATCGTCATGGTAGACATGCTGGAAGGCAACATCCGGATACAGCCCGCCGCCGGCGTCCTGCAATTGCTTGGACAGTGCCTTCAGGTCGGCGGCGTTTCCGACAACGCTGTCCGTCTTTACCTTCACCGGGGTTTTGTGATGGACGCCTTGGCCAAACCAGCCGAGGTAACGCATCCGGAGATTGGCGATGCCCTCGCCATGCAGAAGAGCGGCGATCTCGCCTGCCTGCTCGAAGGTGGTCATCGAGACGACGGCATCATACGGTACGCCCAGAAAAGATCTCCGTTTATCCACGCTTCCCAGCATATCGAGATAGAACGGAATGCCCTCCGCTTCTTCCAGGGGAACCAGCTTGTTTTCCTTCGCAAGCGTTTCCTGATACAAGCGGGCCATGCCGGAGTAGCTGGCCTCTTCACCAGACAGGAAACGGTATTTGACGGACAGCTTCCCGTTGTACAGCTTGTCATTCAACAGCTGGATTTCCTGCACCGTACTTCCGGTGTAAAGCTCCAGCATATCCTCGCCGCGCACGGCAAAGCTGCTGAATACATGATTGTACGAATTCTGCTTCCCGCCGATGTCCGCGGACACGCTCGCGATGGCGTCGCCTTCTTCAATCACGGCAAACCAGCCGCCGTCCCCGTTCTTCATGCCGAACACGGGCATTCGCGCCTGCTCGGCCACCTGTCCGCGGCTGCTGCTGTTATGATTCGGATCGGTGCCGTATATGCGCTGCACGTACTGTTCTTCCTTCACTTTGCCGTTATTCAGGTGGATCAGGCTGCCGCTGCCGTCCGGCACCAGCATATAACCCTCGGCCTTCGTTCCCGCCGCGCCGAAATAGCGAAGCAGCTCCACGCTGCGCAGGCGGTGACTCTCGCTTTCCGTTACCTGGTCAAGCGGTATCGCAACGACAAGCGAATCCTCTTCCAGCCGGTATTCGAGCGGAATCTTGAACTGCGGCTTCGAAGAGGCGATTGCGGCGGCCCCTCCGCCCGCTTCGTTATCATAGGCAAGATCCTCCGCGGTGTAGCCCGCCTGCTCGAAAGCGCCCAGCATTTTTTTCAGAACCAGCTCTTTCTTGATCTGGTCGTCCAGGCGCTCCAGCATCGCAGGGTTATCCTTCATGGGGTAATACCGGGCCTGCACGTATCTGGCCAATGACGCATCCAGCTTGCTGATCACCTTCTCCTGCAGCCGGTCCTGCGAGATGTATTTCGGCAAGGCGTCGATTCCAAGCGAGACATCTCCCAGCGTATACGTGACGCGAACGCCGTTGTCCAAGGCTTCCGCCGTATAGTTCCCGTTCAAAACGCTCCACGTATAATTCGGATAAGTCTCAAGCGTGCCGATCCCATCCCGGAACGTCAGCGTCAATTGCGAAGACAGCACTTCTTTCTCGAAAGGCGAAGCAATTCCGTCCTCCATCCGGTCTGGCGGATTGCTGTACCATACCGTATCGCTCCGCTTATCCCGCACCGCGACCTCGGTCGTGTCCGGATGATAATACAGCGCAAGCGCCTCCGTTTCCGCTACCAGATCCATGCCGGGCACGCCGCCTGTCAAATCGTTCAGGGCGGAGAGCTCCCTGCCCTGCGCCGTCTCGGCCGCCGCATTACTGTACGCAGCGACGTCGACCGCCGGCGCTCCCCGGTTCACGTAGATCAGAAAGCCCGCAGCCATGCACGTTATAACGGTACATGCAAGCACCGTGTACAGCCATTTTCTTTTTTTCACGGCCCACGGCCTCCTTATTGCCTGAAAATGATCTCTCGGTAAACGTTGACAACGAACGTGTAAATCTGCTGCAGCATGCTCAGGACGAGCGTGCCCAGAAATACGATAATGCCCATGACGATCAGGCTCAGAAACATCGTGACGACCGTTTTGCCGGCCGAGTATTGGTGGACCGTCATCGTGCCGACAAAGAGCAGCCCGATAAACCAGATCGCTGCTACCGTCGTTAGCAGATAATAGAACACGGTCTCTTCCTGGACCATGAACCGGCTCGCCAGCGTCATGGGCGGATAGATCAGAACCATCGGAATGAGGGCATATGCGCTGGCCATCACGATCTCCTTAAACTTCCCTTCACCGCCCATGAGCGTGGTGACCGACCAGTTAGAGACGCACCACAGGAAGAACGGGAGGACGATAAATATCAGTTCGTCGATGCTGCTCAGCGTCCGCGGATCATTGTAGTTGACCAGAAATCCCGCATACTGCCGCTGCAGAATCATAGCAATGACTACGAGCGCCAATACGAGATAAGCGACCCCGAGCCGTCCCCGGTTTTCGTACTTCAGGTCCCAATATCCGTCGAAGGGGTGAACGATCAAATGAAGGGGGAATTTAAGATAGTCCTGCTTCATGCTTTCCTGCCCTCCTCTGCTTTCGGTATCTTACCGTTCGATAGACCGCGTAGAGCAGCAGGCCCCCGGTCCCTGCCGATAAAAAGGTGCCGAAATGCTCCTTCATGACCTCCCTGCGATATCGTTTATACGCCACGGAATAATTCTTGCGGTCCATGCCCAGTTCAAAATACTTAAGGGCTTCCTTGTTCTCCCCCTTCATGAGCTTCGCTTTCCCGATGCCGATATAAGCGATGTCATAGTTCGCATTGAGCTGAAGAACCCGTTCCCAATACCTCTCCGCCTCCGCGTCTTCTCCCCGGTAATGATGGCGGACGGCAAGGTTAACCTGCTCCCCGAACTCGGTCGGCTCGAACATGACGATGCTTGCCTTTCCCCGGTCCAGCACAAGCTGACGGTCTCCGAGCCGTTCAATCGCCGCCGGCGTCTTAAACAGGCCCAGCTGATTCCCGATGCCGCCGTATACGAACAGCAGATTGCCGGTCTCGTCGTATGTGAAGACGCGACCTTGGGTAGAGTCCAGCGCGCTGTACATCCCGTCGCCGAGCACCTTAATATCAACGAACTTGGATGGCCCCACCGTTCTTCGATAATAAATATCTCCCGCAACCGGAAAGTAGCCGAAGCGCTTCAGCACATCCTCTCCCGACGGATTGAGGCGTTTCATCGGTTCCCTGGATCCCACGTCAATATTCGTGGCATAGACGAACCCCTTGCCGTCCATATCCAGATTGGAGAACTCGGTCGGGATGAACAGTTTCATCTGGGCTTTCTGCGCGCTCGTCGATACCAATCTCCAGAAATAATCGCCATAATCGCGCTTTACCTTAATCGTTCCGACGTAGCCGAGAAAGGTACCATCCTCCTCGAACTGCATAATGCCTTCGTAAACGCCGCGGGCGACAACGAATACCCGTTTGGCTTCATCCACCGCTACTTTCAGGGGAATGAATTGAAAGCCTTGAGGCAGCACATCCGACTCCGGCTGCTCCATGATACGGACAAGCGCCCCTTCCGCCGTCAACACGACAACCCGTTGATGGTCCGTATCCGCAACATAGATTTGCTCATCTCCGTCAATGAAGATGCCGGCAGGATTTGCAAAACCGTCCTCTTTCCCTTCGTTCATGAAAGAATCAATCACCCGGATCACGTTCCACGTGTCGTCCAGGACGACGATCCGTTTGTTGCCGCTGTCCAGCACGTAGATGTTTCCGGCTTCCGACACATGCATATCGCTCGGATCCAAAAAATCCCCAATGCCCAGCTCCTTCCCCGTAACGGCGCGTTCCGGCAAATAAGCGGCAGGTACGGCAACCGTTTCCTCCCAATAATTGTAGATATAGCTCTCGTACGGAGCACTGGCGGAGACGCTCCCCGGCATCAGGCCGGTAAGCAGCAGGGAGGCCGCCGCGAGAGTAAGCAACCATTTTTTCGCTGACATCTGATCCCCTCCCCTAATCCTTCATCCCGGAGGTCGCCATCGTCTCGATGATCCGGCTCTGCGAGAACAGAAAGAGCACAATCGGCACGCTCATCAGGATGACTGCCACGGCCGCGCCTGCGCCGGCCCGGGAAATACCGCCCAGAATGATCTGATTGGATGCATAATGCAGGGTCTTAAGCTGTTCGCTGTAAATAAAGCCGTTGCCGTCGGTTCCCCACAGGATCTGGAACAGCAATATGATCAGCGTGAGCCACGCCGGCTTCACGTTCGGCATCACGATGGACCAGAAGATCCGGTATTCGCTCGCTCCGTCGATTTTGGCCGCCTCCAGCAAGGCATCCGGTATCTGTTCCATGAACTGCTTCATCAGATATAACCCTAGCGAATAGCCGAAAGCCGGTATAATGACGGCCCAGTAGGTGTCAATGAGCCCCAGCCAAGACAGGATCATGTAATTCGGCGTTGCCGTAACGACCGGCGTGAACATCAGCGAGAGCACGACGACCTGGAACAGGAATACCTTGCCCGGAAACTTGTGTTTGGCCAGCGGATAAGCCGCGGCGGATGCAAAGATCACATGACCGACAATGCCGACCCCGGTTATGAAAACCGTATTGAAGATATACCGCGAGAACGGTACCCAGGACTGGCCGAGCAGATTGATCAAATCGGAAAAGTTATTCCATGTGGGATTGCGGACAAACAGCGTCGGCGGGAACAGAAAAATTTCGTCCAGCGGCTTGAACGCGTTGTTGATGGCGTACACCAGGGGCAGTGCCATGAAAGCGCCGAACACCGCCAGCAGCGCAAACAGGGAGAAGGTGCCCATAAACGAGCGGTTTACCCGTTTGCTGCGAGCTTTAAGCCTGACGTTCAGCAGGCGTCCGTCCCGTTTTTTCGGAAGTTCGTATGTAACCCTCACGCGTCTACTCACCTACCTTGCGCAGCAATTTTTGGACGATCAGGTTGGTTCCCACCATCAGGATGAACAGTACGGTCGCAATCGCCGACGCAAACCCCATCTCGAAGCGCGTCGTGCCGAAATCGATGAGATGCGTGACGATGGTTTCCGCCGCGTAGTTCACGCTCGGGAAACCGGCCAGCGCAATCGATACGTCAGCCACGGCAAACGATGTCGTAAGCTGGATGACCGCGCCGAACATAAGCTGCGGCCGCATCGAAGGCAGCGTTATGAACCACAGCTCCTGCCAGCGGTTGCGGACTCCGTCCACGGCACCCGCTTCGTAGAGCGTTTTATCCACGGTTTGAAGTCCGGCGATGAAGGCCAAGAAGCCGGTTCCAAGGCTGAGCCACAGCTGGACCAAAATGATAATCGGCATGATGAACGCTTCGGTTTTCAGCCATTGGATCGGCTCCAATATGATGCCCAGCTTAATCAGCATGCCGTTCGCTATGCCGTAGCGGTCACCCGAGAAGATCATCAGCCAGATGAAGTAAATGTTTCCCGAGATCGAAGGCGCATAGAAGATCAGGGTCATGAACGCCCGCAGCCGCGGACCCAGCTCATTGATGACCCAGGCAAACAGGAAGCAGGCCAAATAACTGATGGGTCCTGTTATGGCTGCAAAGAGCAGCGTGTTCTTCAGCGCGACCAGAAAGATATCGTCCTCCAGGAACAGACGCGTATAATTATCCCAGCCGACAAACCGCGGAAACTCCAGCATATTGAAGTACGTAAAGCTGAGAATCATCGAAATGACGACCGGAAAAACGGTAAACAGCGTGAACAGGATCATATAAGGCGCAAGCAAAATATAGGAATGCTTGCTGGCCTTCATCTCCGCCAGCTTCCGCCTCCACCAGGATTGCGGCTTGACGGGGCGGATTGCGGCTGACATCGTAACCTCAGGATCCTGAAGGCTGGCATTATGCAATTTGGACTCCCCCTATTCCTGCAGCTCGCCGAATTCTGCTTGCTTGGTTCGGATTTCGTCGTGAATATACTGCACCGAATCCATCAAGGCCTCCCGCGGCTCGATGCCGCTGATGACCGCACGATAGAAGGCATTGAACAAATGCCTGCCCGTCGAATAACCGCCCGGCACCTCGGGTACTCCCTGAACCCATTTAAATTGGGATTTCAAATTCTCGTAGTCGGCTACCGGCCACGGCAGACTGTCCAGCGCCTTGATGTTGGCGGTCGGATAGCGGGCCGCCGCGCCCATCAGCCCTTCCATTTCGCGGCCGAAATTCGTCTGCGTCGCATCGCTGGTCCACCATTTCAAGAATTCCCAGGCCGCATCCTTGTCCTTCGCATCGTCCAGCATCAGCACGGCGCTGCCGCCGCTCGGTACGGTGCGGTTAATCGTGCCGTCCGCCTGAACGGTTCCCGGAACGGGGGCGAACCCCCATACGCCGCGGATTTCCGGCGCGAACACCGACAGCTGGTTATAGGTGGTGTAATCGGAAATGCCGATCGGCATCTGTCCGGTACGGAACCGGTTCGCAAAATCGTATTCCCGCTCCAGCTTGTAGTCGGTGTAATACTCCGTCCACTGTTTAAAAGCTTCCAGCCCAATCTTGGAATCCAGATCCGACTCCCGGTCGTTGTTGCGGTAGAATTGTCCGCCGGATTGCATCAGGAGCGCCGCATACATTGAATTCGGCGGCAGCGTGGTCCACTGATCCGGTGCTTGCGCCACGACGGGAAGACCGAATTGCATATGATTTTTGTTCAATACGGCAAGCAGGCTGGCCACATCGTCCCAAGTCTTCGGAACTTCAAGACCCAGCTCTTCCAGCACGTCCTTCCGGTAGAACATCATGTTGAAGGTTTGCGTCTCCGGCAGCGCATATACGCCGCTGCGGTATCGGTATGGCACCAAGGCGCTGTCCCGGAATCTGGCCGCCACCGATTCGAAGTCAGGGAATTGCGTCAAGTCCGCTGCGGCATTTCGCATGGCAAAGTTCACCGGGAGGTCATTGCCGATCTGCATCGCCACCTCCGGTCCCTGTCCCGACAAAGTGGCGGGGAGCAGCGTCCCCATGTTCACCAGCTTCAGATTCACGTTGATGCCGGTTTCCGGCGTAAAGGTCTCGTCGATCATCGCCTTGATGGTATTGGCCTGATCACGGCCGCTGCCGATCCATACGGTGATCGAACGCTGGTTCTTCTCATCCGTGACGTTACCGATATTGTTGTAATCGATAAAGAAGGAGCTGAAGAACGTCGACGCCTCATGCTTCACCTTATCGGCCGCCCCCATTCCGCTCTTCGGCAGCTTGGCATCGGCTGATGCAACATAGAGGGCATCGATCTCCAGCGGCTGCTCCCTTGCCTGCTGCAGCCATGTTCCGAGTCCGCCGGTATTCGTCTTGTAGGCCTCCAGCCTGCGCGGAATCGTATCCGGCATCTCGATCATCTCATCCAGCTGAAGCGCCATGGTCTTCAGCAGCGCCTCCTGGTCGCCGGATTGACCCGACAGCTCAACCAATCTGGCCGCGACCGCTTTCAGCCTACCGCTTTCGTACCGGAAGGCTTCCAGCAGTTCCGGTATCCGCTGCTCTACGCGGTAATCCCTGAATTCATCCGGATTCGTGCCGGTGATCATCAATATTTTGCGGTACATGGCATTCAGGTTAAGCAGACTGTCCTCCACCTCATGAATGAGGGGAGCGAATTCACCCAGACTCGCCTCGAGGCGTAACACATGCTTACCTTGCTCCAACCGGAACAGATAAGGTTCATCGCCCCCAAGCACGTTCATGCGATATCCGTTCTTGAAGCGGAAAGCGACGTGGTTCATTTCTTCAAACGGAACCTTCCCGTCGATCGTCAGCTTTCGCGTCGAGTACATGCCCCTCACAAAATTTTGCTGCGATTTGAACGCTATCTTATAGAGTCCGCTCTCCGGGACGTCCAGTTCCCATTCGATCCACTGTCCGGGCAGCCGCCAGTTAAAGCCGCCGATGGTGTTGATTCGGACTTTCGACGCACTGTAAGGGCTGACGCTCGGACTCGAACGCTCGCTTAGCGGATACAGGGTCGGCGAGGATTTGGCGACTGCGTCTTCTCCCTGAATCGCCAGCAAGGTGCCTTCAATTCTTCGAATCCCTTCAGCCTCATACTGCCGGTACAGCTCGGCATACGTCGGCGGAATCTCCTGCTGGAACAGCTTGAGTTCCCCGATAACCATCGGTTCCCGTGCGGCCGTTAAAGATACGGTATGCTCCCCCTCCTCAAAGTAAAAAAGAAGCGGCTCCGTGATGTAACCATCCGCATCCTTCAGCACCGCCGTGGTCCAAGCGGGACGTTCGATTTGCTTCGGCCTCAGGTCATTGCCCTGGTTATCCTGATCGATGCCGTCCTTGGCGTTATCCCATATGCGGTCGAATTGCAAATAAGCGGCCTCCTGAAATGGGACCTCCCCGTCGATGCGGATGGAACGCTCAATGGAGGAACTCTTTCCTTCCACCGGATAATAGAGCAGGGACAGATTGTACAATCCCTCCTCCTCTACATGAACCTTCCATTCCACCTCACCCTTCTCCCCCGTGAACAACGAGGTTCCGGGATGACCCTCATAGGCTTCCAGCCTGCGGAATTCCCCGCCCTCGGCACGGCTGTAATCCGCAGCGGGAATCGTGATCTCATGATCAGGCCGACCTTTTCCGTCATGATCCGACAAATATTGGACATAGGAAATGCTTTTCCCCGGCTGCGTGCTGAGATTGACCAGCGATGCGGGACGTTCCAATGTAAGCTCTGTCCCGCCGTGTTCCGGCCTCCCCCCGGCTCCGGACTCATTTCCCCCTCTATTAAAGTACAACGTCAAAGCGGCCAAGATTGCCGCAAGAACCAATAACCGGGTCATCCATTTTTTTAGCTGCGTTTGAAGTGTCAATGTTCATCCCCCTGTTCAGGAGAAGGGGGCGCGGCTTTAGCTTTAACGCCCCCGTCCATCTTATTTGCCCATTTTATCGACAGCAGCCTGTGCCTGTTGTTTATATTTCTCGGCCGTAGCGGTTACCGATTGATTGTTCACGATAATGTCCTCAATGAAAGCGCCCGTAGGGTAATCCGTGTAGGCTTCGTCGACCGTGATGACGCCGGTCCCGGCAATATGCTCGCGAATCATGTCGATATCTTCCTGATTGGTATAGATGCTCTCCAGGTAATCCTGTCCCGGGTATTCCTCGGTCGGCGGTATATCGAACGTCTCTTCGTAAATTTGGTAGACGATGGCCGGATCTTTCACGCCTTTGGCAATGAACTTCGCGGACGCGGCGGTATTGGCATACGTTGTTTCTGCCGATCCCTGCGGGCCGGCAGGAATCGGAACCACGCCAACCTCGAACGTAATGTCGCCCAGCATCCATTCCGCCGCCGTAAACATGGCTACGTCGCCGTCTTTAAAGGTGTTGGTTTCTTCCCAATTCGTTTTGTTGCCGCTCTTGACTTTCACTACCTTCTCCACGTTGTAGAGGCGGTTCACGAACTCGGCTGCTTCCAATGTCTTCGGATCGGACAAGCCTTCTTTGCCGTTGGAATCGTCTACGATTTTGCCCCCGTTAGCGGCGGTGAAATGCTTTACGGCATCAATGGCCCAGCCGGAGAAGCCCCATACGTCCGTTTTCCCGTCGTTATTCGTATCTTTGGTTGCCTGTTTGGCAAGCTCCATGAATTTATCCCAGTTCCATTCTCCCTTGGCATACAGCTCCTGAAGATCCGGAAGACCGTTCTTCTTAAACAGATCGCGATTGTAATGAAGTCCGAGCCCGATGGAGGTCGGATTATCGAAGCCGTATTCCCCTCCGCCAATGGATGGATATTTCGTCTGCAGATCCGCTTCGTTATTGATGTTGTTTTTGTCCGTGGTAAATTCGCTGATCGGCAGGATCTGTCCCTTCATAATCGCCGGCAATGCCGACTTGTACTCCAGCTGCACGATATCGGCGAAGGGCTCGCCTGCCAGCACGCTTGTCGTGAATTTATTCATGTACTCCTCAAAGGGGACGTTGACGAATTCGATTTTGCAATTGTATTTCTTCTCGATTTCGGCGATCTTCTCCAGGCGTGCCTTCTCTCCGGCCGTCGTGCCTGCCGGCTTCAGGTCCCACCAAGCGGCTACCTTAATCACGCGGCCGCCCAGATCAACAGGTTCTGCTTCAGGTTCGGCGGGTTCTTCTTTAGGAGTCTCTGCCGCGGTTTCCGTGCTGGGAGCCGGGGTCGCCGGCGGCGTCTCCGCCTGCTTCGCCCCTCCGCCGCTGCAGGCGGTAATCAAAAATAACAAACAGATAAGCAATAAAGAAAGCCCTTTCATTTTTCTCACGCTAAAAACCTCCCCTATTTGTTTAACGCCCTGTTAACGTCATGCAAGTACCCCCAAGATGATGTCGATGCTTCATTCCCGGCAATCCTGTTTTCCCCCGCCCCCAATCCGTTATCCCTGTTTGCCAAAAAATATAACACCAGGATTGCAATCACGTCAATATATTTTATGATAATAATAACAACTAACCTAAATATTATTTTATAAACAACCTAAATAATTAGCGACAGCGTTTACATTCATCTTCAACAAATGTCAGCTTATTTCGCTAAAAACCCTTATATATCAACTAAAATTACTTTTATCCCATCTTAATCGACTTTAATAAATTTCGCATGTTTGTTATTTGTTTGTTATGAATACAAAAAGGCCCCGATGTCTTTAAGACATCGGGGCTAACTTAACATTACATGTACAGCTTATGGTTCGTCCGTATCCCGCGCAGCGTTATTCGATTCCCTAACAATGACATCGGCTTGAATAAGGAGACGCTCATAATTGGAATCCGGGTTCACGATCCGCCAGAGCAATTGATCGACGGCACGCATCCCCAGCAATTCCTTATCGATGTTCACCGTTGCCATAATCGGCAGGCTGTCGTACGTATTATCGAATCCGGTCACCTGTACGTGACCCGGTACGTCGATGCCCTGATTCCCGAGCGCCTCCATGGCAAACATGGCGGTGATATCATTGGCGCAAACGAACACTTCCGGAAGCTCGTTTCCGGCAAGAGCCTTTCCTAACGTTTCGTGTATGTTCTCAATCTCCGGGCTGATCAGAGAAGGCAGCTGCCGATGCTCGATTTTGTAATCGGCCAGCGCGGACGAGAAACCGATCCAGCGCTCGTAAAAGCTCTGGGCATCTTCGATGTTGCCGATGAACTGATATTTTTTATATCCTTTGCTGATCAGTTTGGTCATGATTTGTTTCATGCTGTGCATATTGTCGGTGAACACCGTGTCCGATTGGAACGCGGGGTCCATGTGGTCTACCATGACCACGGGTATGTTCAGCTTCTTGATATCCATTAAATTTTGCGTGGACACGGCTCCCACCGTTACGATCCCGAGAATGCCCTGGGGATTCAGGAGGGAGAACATGTGGTCATTCGAAGGCTCCGTCAGCGTCAGGATGTCGAGCCCTTTCTGATTAAGACGGGTCGATATTCCGTCAAAAACCGGCCCCCAATAGAGCGATTCGCGATTCTGATATCGGACATTCGGGAACAGGACCAGTACCGCCCCCGCCCATTTTCGGTTCTCCGGCTCCTGGAGCTGCTGGTTTCTTCCTGCCGCTTGGCCTGGCTGATCCTTGAAATACCCAAGCTGTCCGGCGGCCTTCAGGATCATGTCCCTGGTCTGCGGGCTGACACCGGATTTTCCCGACAAGGCCCGGGATACCGCGAATTTAGACACGCCTGTGAAATCGGCGATTTCCTGAATCGTCACTTTCGTTTTCATCGTTATCAACCTACTTAAGTGCGAATTTGTCGTTCAGCTTCTGTGTTATTTATGTTAGTTTTTGTTAGGTTACTGACATAATATTATTTGAAATAATCGTTAAAGTCAAAGAATTTCCTGCATTTTCTTGTTTTCATTTTTACAAAAACAAAAGCTGCCCCTATGGTCATCCTCGGACCATCTGGGGCAGCTCTTCCCTTGTAGGCTTAAAAATATAGATAATTACGGTTTCTCCACGAGCAGCGCTTCCCATTGCAAGCCTTCTCCGGCGATTTCGATCCGCAGGTCGGAGATGCTCTTCAACGCCTCCTCACGACGTGCCTCAAGTATAACCACCGTTTCCTTATATAGCTCGTCTATCTTCTTTTGCGTACCGCTTGCCATTTTCGTTATTTCGGATTTTCTTGCAGCATTGCCTTTGGATATCGCGGTTGTCTGTTCCTTTAACAGCTTGCTGTATTGGCTCTTAGCTGTTGCTTTGCTGATTTTCCCTTGTTTGTACTTCCACATCGGACTGTTCAGGTACGAACTACTGGATCCGTTACGGAGCTTCCACATCGGGCTGTTCAAATAGCTTTCACTGACCGTTTTGCTGAATTTCCATGCGGAACTGTTCAAATAGCTCGGGGTGATCGTCTTCTTGTATGTCCACATCCAGCTGTTCAAATAATCCTCGTTCATTTCCTTGCTTAGCCTCCATAGGGTACTGTTCAAATAACCCCGGTCTGCGGCTTTCGCATACTTCCACATCGGACCGTTTAAATAACTTGGATTGATGAGCCGTTCATATTGTGTCAGCTTATCCTTTACATCGCGGTTTCCCTCATACTTCAGCTTCAGCTGCTCCAAATCGGCTCGAAGCTTCTCGTCCCACTGCTTTTGATCCTCCAGCACTTTTTTCTCCAGCTGGTCCAGGGAGGCATGGCTGGCATTATAAAACGCCTTATATTTCTTATCTACTTGTTTCTGATAATTGTTATACGCATTTACCGTCTTCTTGTTATAGGATTTATACTCGCTCCATACTTGATTGATCCATTTCTGATCCGCTGCATGAACCGTTGTTAGCGGCACCAAAACCGAGACTGCAAGCAAAAGGCTGCATAAGGTTAATAACGATTTTCGCATCAATCTCATCAATTTTCGCCTCTCTTCTGTAGATAGTAAATAAGCGATATTTTACCTAATGGCAAGACATCTTCCAATAGGAACTCCGAACCCCTAACTTTTAGACTAGAACCGATTTCAGGGACTCTCGTATATTTTCGTACGACAGCGTGTCTCACTCCCTGGAAACTTCATAAAAAACATGCCTTCCTTTCACATATCCCACATCAAAAACGGAAGATTCATGCACTTCCTTGGTCCTGTAGTCCCTTAGTATCGCTATAGTTAGTTAGCTAGTTACAACAGCCCATCTTTGTTCGGAACCGCTTTCTGATGCTTGACCGCCCG